>CANGEH010000062.1 GCA_947452665.1 Caulobacteraceae bacterium | reverse complement strand
GTCAAGATCAGGTTCTGAAACGACAGACCCTGGCTAGGCTTGGATGCAGATGCGGTTGCGACAGAGTCGGCCATGGGCAACAAAACCTTCAAAAAAGTCGGCGGACCATAAGGCGCGCGGCCTAGCGCATCAAGCGCCTCTACCCCCACAAACCCACCCATGCGCGAGAATCTTCACCGCGCATGGGCAAGCCTATCGGGCGATTGGCGGCCAGCCGCTTTAATTCTAGTGAAAAGTCTTGAAATTGATCAATTCCGCAGCAGACGCATCAATTCCCGAGCCTTTTCCTGAAAACGGCCGCCCAAGTTTCGATCACCCACAGCCCAATTTGCACAAAATATGATCATTTACGCAGTGCGGCTCAAAATTTGGGCGTATTTTCCCACCGGTGCTTCAAGTCCCACGCAGGACATGCAGCCTTATGGGCAGGACAAGGTGTTTGCGAGGCTGCAAGCGTCCGAACAAGTCGTGCCCACGGGTCCGAGCGTTAACTGGCAGATACAGGGGAAAAGACCGAATGAAACTAATCATTGCGATCATTAAACCGTTCAAGCTCGACGAGGTGCGTGAAGCCCTTGTCAAGGCTGGGGTGGAGGGCCTGACGGTTTCCGAGGTCAAGGGTTATGGCCGTCAGAAGGGTCAGACCGAGATTTATCGAGGCGCTGAATACCAGGTCAATTTCGTGCCCAAGGTCAAGCTTGAGGCCGCTGTTGATGATGGCGCCGTTGCCGGTGCGATTGAGGCGATCAAGTCGGTTGCTGGCACGGGCAAGATCGGTGACGGCAAGATTTTCGTATTGGGCCTGGAAGAAGCGGTGCGGATTCGTACCGGCGAAACCGGCTCTTCGGCCCTTTAAGAACAGACATAGGGGATTTTCTAAATGACTTGGACACCCATGAAACGGCTGGCAGGCGCACTCCTCGCCGCAGCCCTTATGACCGGCGGGCTTAGCGCCGCCACGGCCCACGCCCAGGATATGGCGCCTGCCGCTTCCTCGGCCCCGGCAGCGGATGCGCCAGCAGCAGCGCCCGCCGCCGCAGAGGCAGCAGCCCCTGCCCCGACCTTCTTGCCGCACCAGGTTGCCCTGGAACTCAATAGTGGTGATGCGGCCTGGATCCTGACCTCGACGGCCCTTGTGCTCTTGATGACCATTCCGGGCCTTGCCCTGTTTTACGGCGGCATGGTGCGCAAAAAGAACGTCATTGCGACGGTTGCCCAGTCCTTTGCCATCACCGCCCTGGTGACGGTGATCTGGATGATCGGCACCTATAGCCTGTCCTTTGGCTTCAATGATGATCCAGGCCTTCAGGCCTATATAGGCAGCTTTAAATCCTTCTTCCTAGAAGGCGTGCGGGTTGATACCGCCTATAGCGCCGCCAAGGGTCTGCCAGAAATGCTCTGGATCACCTATCAGATGACCTTTGCCATCATTACCCCAGCCCTGATTGCGGGTGCGTTTGCTGAGCGTCTGAAATTCTCGGCCCTGCTTCTGTTCACGACCCTTTGGTCAGTATTTGTTTATGCCCCCATTTGTCACTGGGTCTGGGGCGGCGGCTTCCTGTCCAAGCTGGGCGTTCTGGATTTTGCCGGCGGTACCGTGGTGCACATCAATGCCGGTATTGCCGGTCTGGTCTGTGCCCTGGTTCTGGGCAAGCGCAAGGGCTATGGCACCGAAAACATGGCACCGCACAATCTGGTCTATACAATGATCGGTGCGTCCCTGCTGTGGGTGGGCTGGTTTGGCTTTAATGCCGGTTCCGAATGGGCTGCTGACGGCATTGCTTCGGCCGCCATGCTCAATACCCAGGTTGCCACTGCGGCCGCTGCCATCGCCTGGATGGTTGTAGAATGGGTTGAGCGCAAGAAGCCTGGCATGCTTGGCCTTGCCTCTGGCGCAGTTGCCGGCCTAGTCGCCATTACGCCAGCGGCGGGCTTTGTGAACCCACAAGGGGCCTTGATTATTGGTCTGGTGGCTGGCGCGGGCTGCTATGTCGGCGCGGTATGGGTCAAGAAGATCTTCAAGTATGATGACAGCCTTGATGCGTTCGGCGTACACGGCATTGGCGGCATTATCGGTGCCCTCCTGACCGGTTTGTTGGCCGACAAGGCGATCAATGGCCTTGGCGATGGTGCCAGCGTGATGAAACAGGCCATCGGTGTCGGCGCGACCATTGTCTGGTCTGGCCTGGCCACCTTCATCATCTTGATGATCTGTAAGTATACGGTTGGCCTGCGTGTCTCCGAAGAAGGTGAGGTCGAGGGTCTCGATAGCGCCCTGCACGGCGAGGCCATGCACTAGGTCCTAACCTAGGGCTAGAATGCGAAACGGGGGTCCTTTTTGAGGGCCCCCGTTTTTCGTTGTCCGTTAGCTCACGGGCCAAGGACCGCCAAGCTGGCAGGCCCTCACCCACCAATGCGGCTGGGCCGCTTCAATCTTTTGCGCCAGACCCTGGGCCTCAATATCGCTGGCACATAGAGCAAAACAGGTCGCGCCCGATCCCGACATCCGCGCCAATAGGGTTTCGGACTCATACCTCAAAGCCGCCAGTACCTCGGCAATTTCAGGGCACAGGGCTATGGCCGGGGCTTCAAGATCATTGCGGCAATAGCTCAAAAACGCCGCCGTCTCTTCTAGGCTGGTAAAGGCACTCGACAAGTCTGGCGCCCAGGTATCGCCCCCTGCCCCTGCCGCGTCATAGGCGGCAAACACCGCGCCCGTATTACATTCGACGCCAGGATTGACCAGAACGGCATGGAGCGGTGGCAGGCCTGTGATCGGGCTGATCTGCTCACCGCGCCCCTGCGCCAAGACCGGTTCGCCCCACAAACACGCAGCCCCATCGCTGCCCAGGCTGGCAGCCATGTCCTGAAGGGCCTGATCGCTAATCTTGAGGGTCAGGGCGCTGCGCAAGAGCCGCAAGGTCGCCCCGGCATCGCTGGAGCCGCCGCCCATACCGGAACCAACGGGTAAGAGCTTATTCAGCAGCAAGCGAAAGGGCGGCATGGGCCCGCCCGCCGCCGCCAATATCTTATAGACCGCCTTGGTAACCAGATTGCTATTGAGGTCTTGATCGAGCAAGGCCTGGGCAAACGGCCCGTCCAGTTCAATGCTCAAGGCATCAGCCGCCTCAATCGAAACATGATCGCCAATATCGGCAAACACCATCAGGCTGGAGAGCGGGTGATAGCCGTCTGAGGCCAAAGGGCCGACGTGCAGGTAAAGATTAATCTTGGCCGGAGCAAACGCCGCTAGGGTCACGTGGCCGTTCCGCCCTTGGGCAGGACGGGCGGCTTGGTCGGCTCAAGCGGCGCTTTTGGAGCCAAGGGCACAGGCTCGAACGGCGGCAGACCCGTTAACAGCTTGGCATCGACCTCAGCCGTTAGCTTGTCGCTTGGCGATAGGGTCAAGACTCGGTTCCACTGAAATTGGGCCTCAATCTTGCGGCCTGTGCGCCAATAGGCATCACCAAGATGATTATTCAGATCAGGGTCACTGGCGTCGAGTTGGGCGGCGCGTTCGAGTAACTCGACCGCCTGCTTGAAATCACCGAGCTTATAATAGCCCCAGCCGAGGGAGTCGGTAATGGCACCCGAGTCTGGCCTTGCCTCGACCGCGCGCTTGACCAGTTCCATGGCTTGACTGAGGCTGACCCCTCGCTCGATCCAGGAATAGCCAAGATAGTTTTGCAGATCTGGTTCATTGGGGTTGAGGGTCAGGGCCTTTTTCAAGTCCTGCTCGGCCTCCGGCCAGCGTCCAGCCCGGTCCAGTGACATGCCGCGGCTGAAATAATCGCCCCAACTGGGCTCAGCCTTCTTGGCCATGACCTGGTTGACCGCAATAATCGATTCCTCAAACAGCGAATTGACGCGCAAGATATCGGCAAGGGTGGTCAGGGCTAAAACATCGTCTGGGCTCTTGGCGACCGTCTCGCGGGCCAAGGCAATCGCCGCCTCGGTATCGCCCGCCTGGTTCAGGCTCCAGATCATGCGGGCGCGGGCCTGTGTATATTGCGGCGATTTTGCCGGTATCTTGGCAAACATGCTGCGGGCGCCGCCTGGGTCCTTATTCATGCCCAAAAGCTCGCCAGCCATTAAAATGGCTTCATCACGCTTGGGATCGAGCCTTAAGGCCAATTGGGTAAAGATCAGGCCGGCCTGAGGCTGCCTTTGATTGGACGAGGCCACGGCCGAGGCCAACATGATCGAGGCTGCGGTCTGGCGGATACTGGCCAAAGGCGGCGCAGGCTTGCGGGCCTGAAGGCGGCTCAAGGCCTCCTTGGCGATCTGGTTTTGCGGATCGCCCAACAGCGCAGCCTGATAAATATCCTTGGCATCTTGACGTTGCCCCTGGCGTTCGAGAAAGGCGCCATAGGCAAGGGTGAGGTAATTACCCCCCTGATCGGCCGCCATCAGGGCCTGATAAAGCTTAGCGGCATCAGCCTTGCGGCCTGCCCGCTCGTACAAAAGTGCTTGATTGGCCTGGGCAAACAGGGCCACGGCCGTATTGCCTTCAGAGGCTGGTAGGGCCAGGCCAGCGTCCCAATCCCCGGCTGCTGCAGCGGCCAAGGGCAGCAATAACAGGGATGAATTGCGATAAGGGCCGGTAACCTCATTACTGGCCAAAAGGCTGGCTGCGGTCTTGGCGCCGGTGCTTGCCGGATCACTGGCCAAAGCATTGACGGCCTGGGTCAAGATCGCCAAGCCACGCACGGGGCTATCGGTCTTGGGCATGGCGCTGGCCAGTTGCGCGGCCTGAGGCACATTGCCAGACATCAGGGCCATGCCAAAGGCGCGCTCGCCCAATTGGCTGTTTTCCGGATCCAGCGCCTTTGCCTGGGCAAAATAGTCCGCTGCGTCCTGATTTTGTCCCGCTATGGCGGCCGCCTGACCCGCCAGAACAAGCCCATAGAGCGCGCCATCCTGACTGGGCCCATCAAGGCCGGCAATCGGCGGCAAGGGTTTTACGGCGGCACATGCCCCCAGCAAAAGAACGGCGCTCAAGGCTACCGAAACACGAAGGCTGCGATACGGGATCATCATCATGGATATAGGCTTAGCCATTTTGCGTTGAGTAGCAAGGACCCGGTTTTCGCCGGGTCCCATCTTACCGCGAATCTTGGCCTTTACATGTTCGGATAATTGGGCCCGCCACCGCCCTCTGGACAGGTCCAATTGATATTCTGCGACGGATCCTTGATGTCGCAGGTTTTGCAATGCACGCAGTTTTGGGCATTGATCTGGAAGCGCGGATTATTGCCGGCCTCGTCATACAAGACCTCATACACACCCGCGGGGCAATAAAGCCGGGCTGGCTCGCCATATTTGGGCAGATTGACGGCAATCGGCACGCTGGCATCTTTCAAGGTCAGATGCGCCGGCTGGTCTTCTTCATGATTGGTGGCTGAGAGGAAGACGCTGGACAACTTGTCAAAACTGATCACGCCATCGGGCTTGGGATAGACGATCGGCTCATAATCCTTGGCTAGGCCCGTATAGGCATAATCCGGCTTGCCATGCTTCATGGTGCCAAAGAAGGAAAAGCCGCCAAGCAATGTATTGCACCACATGTCGAACATGCCCAGTGCTCCGCCAAGGAAGGTGCCGAAACGCGACAGCAAGGGCTTGGCATTACGAACCAGCTTCAGCTCCTTAGCCACCCATGAGGCCTCATAGGCGGCCTGGTATTCGACCAATTCATCGCCTTCACGTCCGGCCGTAATGGCCGCAAACGCCTGTTCGGCGGCCATCATGCCGGTCTTCATGGCATTATGGCTGCCCTTGATGCGTGGCACATTCACAAACCCGGCCGAACAGCCGATCAAGGCCCCGCCTGGGAAGGTCAGCTTGGGCACAGACTGATAGCCGCCCTCGGTAATGGCCCGCGCGCCATAAGCAATACGCTTGCCGCCTTCGAGGTGCGGGCGCACGCTTGGGTGCTGCTTAAAGCGCTGGAACTCGTCAAACGGCGATAGGTTCGGGTTCTTATAGTTCAGGTGCACGACATAGCCGACCGAGACGTAGTTATCGCCAAAATGGTACATAAAGCTGCCGCCGCCGGTATTATTGTCCAACGGCCAACCGGTGCTGTGCTGGGCAAGGCCTGGCTGGTGCTTGTCTGGCGTGACCTGCCATAGCTCCTTAATGCCCAGACCAAATTTTTGCGGTTCGCTATTCTTGTCCAGCTCAAACCTATTGATCAGGACCTTGGCCAGTGAGCCGCGCACGCCTTCAGCAATAAAGACATATTTGCCGTTCAGCTCCATGCCGGGCTGATAGTCCGGCTTTTTGACGCCATCCTTGCCAATGCCGACCACACCGACAATCACGCCCTTGACCGAACCGTCCTCGCGCCAGGTCAGGTCCGAGGCGGCAAAGCCTGGATAGATTTCAACGCCAAGCTCTTCGGCCTGCGCCGCGAGCCAGCGGGTCAGATTGGCCAAAGAGGCGATATAGCAGCCGTGATTATGCATAAAGGGCGGCATGGCAAACATGGGCAGGGACAATTCGCCCTTTGGCCCGAGCACCAAGAACCGGTCCTTGGTCACCGGGGTCTCGAGCGGTGCGCCCATGGCCTTCCAGTCTGGGAACAGTTCGCCCAGGGCCTTGGGATCGATCACAGCGCCTGACAGAATATGCGCGCCGACCTCAGAGCCCTTTTCAAGCAGGGCGACGGAAATCTCGCTGCCCGCTTCGGCGGCCATTTGTTTTAAACGGATCGCTGCCGACAGGCCCGAAGGGCCACCGCCGACAATAACCACATCATAATCCATCGCTTCGCGTTCGATCGCTTCGCTCATGTTCAGGCCCCTCAAAATAGTTTGCGCCACAGAAGCGACGCGCCATTGATCCTTGCAGCAACTTATCGGAAGGTGGAGCGTTCGCGGTCAAGAGCAATCCCTGATCGCATGCCTGTTTCTTGATGTTTTCTTGCCCCTGCGGCCAAGCTTCCGCTTCTGCACCCTGTTTGCGAGCCAGATTTGACCCCGACGACGCCCTTCCGTTCCGACCATAGCGCCATGGAAAGCCTGTTGGCATTCTGGGCGGATGCGGGAATCGATGTGTGTCTGGAAGACGCGCCGGTCAATCGGCTGGCCGAAGCTGCACGCCTGATCCGGCCGGCGCCGTCGCCGGTCGCAAGCCTTGTGGCGGCCCGTCCAGCAAATCCAGCCCAGCAGCGCGTCAGCGACGAGACCGCCGCGCTCGAACAGGCCAAGAGCCTTGCGGCTGGGGCCCAGACCCTCGAGGCCCTTACCGAGGCCTTGCGCGGCTTTGAAGGCTGTGGTCTGCGCCGCAATCTAGCGCACCAGCCGGTCTTGTGGCGCGGCCTTGTGCCCTCCAACATCATGATTATTGCCGAGGCCCCGCTTGCCGAAGACGAGACCGAGGCAAGGCCCGGACCCGAGGGCCAATTGCTTGAACGTATGTTGCAGGCCGCGGGCCTCAAGGACCGCTGCATCCTGACCCATACCGTGTTTTGGCAGCCGCCCGGCGGTCGTGCGCCTAGCCTTGCCGAGCAAAAAATCTGCCAGCCCTTCTTGGAGCGCGCCATTCGCCTGATCCAGCCACAGTATTTGTTATTGCTCGGGGCTGCATCTGCCCGCGCCATGCTGGGCCGAGAGGACGGCATTTTGGCCTTGCGCGGTCAGTGGTTTGACTGGACCGCCAGCGATCAGGGCCAGACCCTGCCAGCCCTTGTCACCATGACCCCAAGCTTTCTGTTGCAACAATCGACCGCCAAGAAAAAGGCCTGGGCCGACCTGCAGAGCTTCAATGCGCGGGCCCTAGGAGGCTAGGCCAAGACCTCAAGGCCATGCTTTTGAACCAGAGACAAGAGCTTCAAGGCCATGCCACTTGGACGCTTGGCGCCGGATTCCCATTTTTCGACCGTGGACTCGCTGGTATTCAGATAGCGCGCAAAAACAGGCTGGCTGACATGGTTTTGCTCACGCAACAGCTTGATATCCGCCGGTGTTAGGGGCGTAGCAGCAGACAGGCAATCTTGATCAAAGGCTCGCATGGTCGTCTTGTCGATCACGCCAACGCGCATAAGCGAAGATGCCGAAACATGCGCCGATTCAAGGGCCTTACTTTTATAGTTCAACTTGGCCATTCGCATCCTCATGACAGATTTCGATCAAATCTTTTGCTGCGATCAGTTGTGCCAATGGTGAGGCGGAGAGGTTGGCATAGGCACGTGCCAGCTCTCGAAATACCTTCAATTCCTGGCCATCAATATTGCTGCGGTCCTTCTTGGCAAACAGGAATTGGCAAATCCAAAACCGTCCACCCTTGGCAAGGATGATACTTCGATGACGGTTTTGATTGAGCCGCTTCTTAAAGACACCGCCGCCAAGGTCGATACCCTGACCGGCTATTAGCGCACCAACGGCCTGACAGAGCTCAGTGTCGGCAATCCGAGCCTTAGAGGCCGCCTTGGCGAACCAAGCCGATTTAAAGACACGAACATCATCCAAGCCTGCCGACGACATGCGAAACACTAGCACTAAGTGCTAGATTTTACAATCTTAAAGCGCTGGGCTTTTCCTAAACCGCCGGATCGAACAGATGCGCCTTGCGGGCTGTAACGCGGATGGTCGTGCCCGCGGTTAAGCTTGCGACGTCTTGGCGCGCAAAGGCGACATCAATGCGGCGATGATCTGTGGTCTTGGCCTCGACCTGAATGACGGGACCCTGGGCGATGACCCGGTCAATATGCAGATCAAATCCCGCCTCTTCGCCGACCGACAAGGTCAGGTCATGCGGCCGCACAAAGCCAAGCTTTGGCCCCGGTGCAGTGGTCGCTGGAAAACTGACCGCGCCGCTGACAAACCGACCATTTTCAACATGACCTTCAAACCGATTGGCCTCGCCGACAAAGCCGCAAACAAAGGCCGAGGCGGGATTATCATAGACCTCGGCTGGTGTGCCGACCTGTTCAATCTGACCCAGATTGAGAATGGCGACCCGGTCGGCCAGATCCAGAGCCTCTTCTTGGTCATGGGTAACAAATATGGTCGTGACGCCGGTGGCATTATGGATACGGCGCAGTTCCTTGCGCAGCGACTTGCGTACCGTGGCATCAAGCGCGCCAAACGGCTCGTCCAACAGCAAGACCTCAGGAGAGACGGCAAGCGCCCGGGCTAGGGCCACGCGCTGGCGCTGGCCACCCGACAATTGCGACGGATAGCGCCCACCCAGGCCGCCAAGCTCGACCAGCCCCAGCAATTCATCGACCCTTCGGTTGATTTCGGCCTTGGGCGGCTTGGTTGCGGATTTGCGGACATCAAGGCCAAAAGCGACATTCTTGGCCACAGTCATGTGCCGAAACAGCGCATATTGCTGGAACACAAACCCAACCTGGCGTGCCGCAGCACTGGCAAAGGTCACGTCGCGCTCATCAAACAGCACCTGACCGGCCTCTGGAAACTCCAGCCCG
>CANGEH010000061.1 GCA_947452665.1 Caulobacteraceae bacterium | reverse complement strand
CATGAAAGAGACCCGCAAGTTCGGCAAGGCCCTGTGGCAAATTACCGGCAATAAGGACGTCGATATGGTGTTTGAACACCCCGGCGAGGCAACCTTTCCGGTCTCGGTCTTCCTGGTCAAGCGCGGCGGCATGGTGGTGATCTGTGCGGGCACATCGGGCTTTAACCTAACCATGGATGCGCGCTTCTTATGGATGCGGCAAAAGCGGGTTCAGGGCAGCCATTTTGCCAATCTAGCCCAGGCCTCTGCCGCCAATCAGTTGGTGATTGAACGGCGCATTGATCCTTGCCTGTCTGAAGTGTTCCGCTGGGACGATATCCCGGCCGCGCATGAGAAGATGCTCGATAACAAGCACCTTCCCGGCAATATGGGCGTACTGGTCAATGCCCAGCGCCCGGGCCTGCGCACCGTCGAAGAAGTGCTGGAAATCAGCAATAGCCTCTAGGGCCTAGCTTCAAACGCCTGGTACAGACGGTCAAATTGCGCCTGAACGGGATTGGTCGCCTCTGGCGATCCTTGGTCCAGATACATGCGGCCATCTAGATGCGCGATCCGGGCATAGAGCCGGTCAGACCGGTCGAGAAGGCCAACCAGTTTTGGTGGCAGGTCATTGGCCGGAACGGTTAGGGGCTCAACCCGCTTTTGGTTGAGCCTATAGCGGGTCTGGCAGGCCTCAATGGCCGTCATGCCACCATCGCGCACCGCCTTTTGAACCAAGAGCCAGGACGCGACCTGCATCAGGCGCGTGGTTAAGTGCATGCTCTGACGGGCATAGGTCGCTGCCGCCGTGCGCGATAACATCTTGGCCTCTTGCCGCCCGCCGCCATCCAGATAATCCGCCGTCTCATCGACCAGGGCCATGCCGTCCTTAAAGGTGCGGTCAAACAGGGTAGAGCGCGCAAAATCTCTAACGATTGCGGCACGTTGTTCAGCGCTCAGCATGGCGGCCATCACCCCTAAACCCGCAAGCCCATAGCTTGGATAGGGTGGATGTGGGTCAATCTCGTCGTATCCGCCTTGATCAATGTCATCATGCCTTGGGTCTAGTCTGAAGATTTTATCGAAAACAGGGCATCGGCGGATGAACGCACCTGGGACTTTTTGGCAATCTGCGCCTCTACCCGGACAATTTCGGCCTGCAAGGCCTTAATCCGGTCCGCCAAGTCTTGCTGGCTATAGGGATCGAGATCCTCGCGGCACAGCGTGCCCAAGACCTGACCTCTTAAGGGCCGAGGTTCGGCAGCATCATCGGTCATGGCGCGTCCCTTTTCTTGGCTAAGATCCAAAACCTAGTCTATTGAACATGCCAAACCCTGATCAGGCAAGCACCAGAGGCCTTCAATGACAATGACACACATGACCGCGATCGGCATTGACGGGGATAAGGGCCCAGCCAGCGCCCTTATCCCCGTCCAGCGCCCCCTGCCCAGCCCAGCCCCCGGCGAGATCTTGATCAAGGTCTATGCCGCCGGGGTTAATCGGCCCGACCTGTTGCAGCGCATGGGCTTTTACCCGCCGCCTCCAGGCGCGCCCGATATTCTCGGCCTCGAAGCCGCGGGCGAGGTGGTCGGTCTTGGTGACGGGGTCAGTCGCTGGAAACTGGGTGACAAGGTCACCGCCCTGCTTGGCGGCGGCGGCTATGCCCAATATTGCACTGTCGATGCGCGCCATGCCCTGCCCATACCGGCCGGTCTTGATCTGACACAGGCCGCCGCCCTGCCCGAGACGGTATTTACCGTCTATGCCAATGTGTTTGAGCACGGGGCCTTGAAAAGTGGCGAGACCCTGCTGGTCCATGGCGCGACGTCTGGCATTGGTGTCATGGCGATCCAGATGGCCAAGGCCGCCGGAGCCAAGGTGATCGCAACCGCCAGAGGCAGCGATAAGGCCGCTGCCGCCAAGGCCCTGGGCGCAGACATTGTTATCGATTCCACAATGCAAGACTTTGTCGCCATAACGCTGGCCGATGGCGGCGCCGATGTGGTGCTGGACATGGTCGCAGGTCCCTTTTTTGCCCGTAATCTGGAAACGCTTAAGACGGGCGGGCGGCTGGTGCACATTGCCACCCAGGCCGGGGCCAGTGTTGAGCTCAATATCATGGCCCTGATGCAAAGACGCTTGATCGTCACCGGCTCAACCCTGCGCCCGCGCTCTGCCGACGAAAAAGCTAGGCTCACGGCAGCGATTGAAACCGTGGTCTGGCCCTGGATTGCTGCGGGCAAGATTGCCGCTGTGGTCGATAAGAGCTTTGCGCTGGAAGACGCCGCCAGCGCCCATGCCTATCTGGAATCGGGAGCGCATATTGGCAAGGTCATGCTGCTGGCCTAAGCGGGCTCTGGACGCGATCTGCCGGATCAGGTCATAGACGAGGCGTGACCCAGACCCGCGCCCTCGAACAAGCCCCGCCTGACTTGCCCATATTGGATCAGGCGCGCAATGTCCTGCGCCGCACCTTTGGGCACGGCGATTTTCGCGGCCTGCAGGCTAAGGTAATTGCCCAGGTGCTGGATGGCCAAAGCGCCCTAGCCGTCCTGCCGACCGGCGGCGGTAAGAGCCTGTGTTACCAGATCCCCAGCCTGATGCGGCCGGGGCTTGGCATTGTCATCTCGCCCCTGATTGCCCTGATGGCCGATCAGGTCGCGGGCCTTCAGCAATCGGGCGTGGCGGCGGAAAGACTGGATTCCGACACCAGTCTTGATGATCGCTCGCGCATCTGGAGCCAGATTGAGGCGGGCAAGTTAGACCTGCTCTATCTGTCGCCTGAGGGCCTGATGCAGAGCCATGTACTCGACCGCTTGGTGCGCCTGCCCATTGCCCTGATTGCGGTTGACGAGGCCCACTGCGTCAGCCAATGGGGCCATGATTTTCGCCCCGAATACCGAACGCTTGGCCGCCTAGCGGAACTGTTCCCGCAAGTGCCGCGCTTGGCCGTCACCGCCACAGCCGATGCCCGGACGCGTGACGATATCCGCTCTGAGCTTAGGCTGGGCGGGGCCGCCGAATTTGTTGACAGTTTTGCAAGGCCTGAACTGGCCTTGAGCGCCGAGCGCAAACGCGGCCGGGGCCACGCCCGGGTGATTGAACTGGTCAAGGCCCGCCGCGGCCGGGCGGGCGTGATCTATTCTGGCTCGCGCGATGGCACCGAGGTCTTAGCGCAAGCCCTTAGCGCTGAGGGCATACCGGCCCTGGCCTATCATGCGGGCCTTGACCGCAATCTGCGCCATGAGCGGCTAAACCGCTTCATGGATGAGGATGAGGCGGTGATGGTGGCCACGATTGCCTTTGGCATGGGGGTGGATAAGCCCGATGTGCGCTTTGTCATCCATGCCGATCCCCCCGCCTCGATCGAGGCCTATTGGCAAGAGATCGGCCGGGCCGGGCGCGATGGTGATCCAGCCGAAGGCATTACGCTCTATGGCTCTGCAGATATGGCCTGGGCGCTAAAGCGGCTGGACGGGCGCGATATGGAGCCTGAGGTCAAGCAAGTCCAGGCGCGCAAGCTGCGCCAGCTCTATACCTTGCTGGACGGTATGACTTGCCGCGCCGCCGGTGTGCGGCGCTATTTTGGCGAAGAGGGGGCGCAGGCCTGCGGCGTTTGCGATCTTTGCCTGTCGCCGCCGCGCGGGATCGATCAGACGCAGGCCGCGCAAAAAGCCTTGTCGGCCGTGCATAGGCTAGGCGGGCGCTATGGCCGTGGCCGGGCCATTGACCATCTGATGGGCAAGACCAAGGATCCTGATAGCCAAGAGGCGGCCATGTCGACCTTTGGAATTGGCAAGGACCTTAAGGCCACAGACTGGCGCGACCTGATGGACCAGCTTCTGTTTGAAGGTCTGCTCAAGGAAGATCCCAATGATGGCCGCCCCCTGGTCGGACTGGGTGATGGCGAGGCGGTGCGGGCCGTCTATCGCGGCGAGCGGCGCATACTGACCCGTGAACAGACAGCCGCCGACCATGAGGCCTCTGATCGTCCAGCCCGGCCGCGCAAGGGCGTTATGCTCGAAGTGCCAGTGCATGACCGGCCCCTGTTTGAGGCCCTGCGCAATTGGCGAAAGATCGAGGCCGGGCGTCAGCATGTGCCGCCCTATGTCATATTCCATGACAAGACCTTGCTGGATATTGCCGCAGCGCGCCCGACCAGCCTAGCCAGCCTTGCCAAGACGGGCGGCGTCGGGCAGGGCAAGTTAGAGCGCTATGGCGAGGCGGTCCTGACCGTGGTCAGGGGGCTGGACTAGGTTCAATCCACATTCGGCGGGGAGCGGCGGGCTATACAGCCCCCCTCCGCCTTCCCCGCGAAGGCGGGGACCCAGACCGTTTCGCTCGGCCTGTGATCTACCGTCTAGATCCCCGCCTTCGCGGGGAAAGCGGCTGAAGGTAAAGGGGTACATCCCCGACTATGGCTTTAACCTAGCCGACAAAGGCCCGTTCAATGACAAAATCGCCGGGCTCGGAATTAGCGCCCTCGACCAGGCCGTGGGATTCCAAAAGGGCCGCAACATCCTTGATCATGGCCATACTGCCACAAATCATGGCCCGGTCTTCAGCCGGGTCAAACCGGTCGCGGTCTATGCCCAAATCCTTGAACAGGTCGCCGCTGGTTGCCCGATCGGTAATCCGGCCCATGCGCTCAAACGGCTCGCGGGTCACGGTGGGGTAATAGACCAGCTGTTTGCGCGCCTGTTCCCCAACCAATTCATCGTCAAAAATGTCTTTTTCAAACAGGTCGCGATAGGCCAACTCAGCCACCTCGCGCACGGTGTGCACGACAATCACCTGTTCAAACCGCTCATAGGTCTCTGGATCACGTGCCACGCTCAAAAACGGCGCAAGACCCGTGCCGGTGCTGATCAAGAACAGGCGCTTACCGCCCTTGAGCGCGTCCAGCACCAAGGTCCCGGTCGGCTTCTTGCCCATCAAGACCTCATCGCCCGGCTTGATATGCAAGAGGTGCGAGGTTAGCGGCCCGTCCGGCACCTTGATCGATAAGAACTCGATCTCATCGGCAAAGCCGGGGCTGGCGATCGAATAGGCGCGCAAGATTGGCTTGGGCTCCAGCGCCAGGCCAATCATGATGAATTCGCCTGAGCGAAACCGTAAGGTTGGCGGGCGGCTAATGGCAAAACTGAACAGACGATCGGTCCAGTGCTTTACCCACAAGACCGTCTGATGATTATAGGGCGAAGGCTTGGCCTCTGGCGCAGCAAGGGTCATTAAGCGTCTTTCGAACAATTTGATCCGCTGGCTTGCGGCCCACAAGCCCAGACTGAGAGCCTGTCTCTTAAACGCTGACTGGGGCGCGGACAAGGTGGGGGCATATTGAATGACCCGCGGCGGCTCGCGTAATACGGCAGTCCAGCCAAGGAAGCCCGTTTAAGCTTATGTTTTTAGCGGTCACGCATGAATAGAATTGATGGGTTGATCGTACCAACACCGCAATTTCAATACTTTACAATTATCCTAAAATTGGGATACAAACATGCCCAAGCCTCCGGAAATTCGGCTAAGGCCAATAGACTGGGTTGGCGGTTCGAAGCGGGACTTTTTGGCGTTTCCAGACGCCGTCAAACGCGAAATGGGCAATGCCTTGGGTCTTGCACAGTTCGGCGGCACCCATCTCAGCGCCAAACCATGGAAGGGTCTTGGGTCTGGTGTTTTTGAGGTCGTTGACGATTATGACGGCGATACGTTTCGAGCCGTCTATACTGTGAGGTTTAAGGCATTGATCTATGTCTTGCACGCCTTTCAGAAGAAATCGCCTAAGGGCATCAAGACCGCCCAGCGGGATGTTGACTTGATCAAACACAGATTAAAGCAGGCACAGCAAGACTATGAGGCCCGACATGACTGATCAGCAAACTCCGCCAAATACCTTGGATGAACCCATCACCCGCGGCACCGATAATGTGTTTGCCGATCTGGGGTTTGCCGATGCGGATGAGCATCAGACCAAGCTGCGTTTAGCCCTTACTATCAATAGCCTGCTGACATGCGAGGGCCTGACACAGGTCAAGGCGGCGGAGCGTCTGGGTGTAAACCAGCCCAAGGTTTCGGCCCTAGCAGCCTATAAGCTGGGTGGCTTTTCCGTTGAGCGCTTGATGACGTTTTTAACGGCCCTGGATCAGGACGTCTCCATCACCATCCGCAAAAAACCGCGCCATCAGGTCGGTGGAAGGATATCGGTTAGCGCCGCTTAAACATCCACCTCTGCATCCAGGGCATTGTCCTGGATGAATTCGCGGCGCGGTTCGACGAGGTCGCCCATCAGGCGGCTGAACATGTCATCGGCGTCATCGACATGATTGACCTTGACCTGCAAAAGGGTGCGAACCTCCTTGTCCAGGGTGGTTTCCCACAGCTGTTCGGGGTTCATTTCGCCAAGACCCTTATAGCGCTGGATATAGAGCCCCTTGCGCCCGGCATCGAGGACGGCATTCATCAGGTCCAGCGGCCCGCGCACAGTGGTGGACTTGTCCTTACGCCTAAACGTGCCGACGCCGTGGAAGGTGTCGGCAAGGGCCGGTCCCCGCTCAGCCAGGCGGCGGGCATCGGCAGCATGGAGGAGGACCTCGTCTAGCACCACGCGTTCCGAGACGCCGCGCTTAATGCGGCTAAACACAAAGCCGCTGGGCACGCCAGCCTCGCCGGTCCAGCGGCCATCGCCTTCCTCGGCATAGAGGTCCAGGCGCGCGGCGGCCTTGACCGGATCGGGGGTCTCACCAAACAGGCCAGCAATGGCCGATTGCTCGACCGCAAAGGCTGGGGCCCGGCCGCTGAGGCGTTCAATATGGGCCTTGGCCATGCGCGAGGACTGGACCAGGGCCAAAAGATCATTGCCGGCCAGCCGCTCGCCCGAGGACAGTTCCAGCACGGCCCCATCGACGCCCTCATCGATCAAGAAGGCCTCCATCTCGGCATCGTCTTTTAAATAGCGCGAGGACTTGCCCTTAGCGGCCTTATAGAGCGGCGGCTGGGCAATATAGAGATAGCCGCGCTCCAGAACCTGCGGCATTTGCCGATAAAAGAAGGTCAAGAGGAGCGTGCGGATATGCGCGCCGTCAACATCAGCATCGGTCATGATGACGATCTTGTGGTAGCGGATTTTTTCAATATCGAAATCATCGCGGCCAATCCCGGCGCCGAGGGCCGTGATCAAGGTGCCGATCTGTTCGGACGACAACATCTTGTCAAACCGGGCCCGCTCGACATTCAAGATCTTACCGCGCAGGGGCAGGACGGCCTGATTTTCGCGGTTACGCGCCTGTTTGGCCGAGCCACCCGCGCTGTCGCCCTCGACAATAAAGATTTCGGACTTGGCCGGATCGCGTTCCTGACAATCGGCCAGCTTGCCGGGCAGGGAGGTGATATCGAGCGCTGATTTACGGCGGGTCAGTTCGCGTGCCTTACGGGCGGCTTCGCGGGCAGAGGCCGCTTCTATGATCTTGGCGACAATGGCCTTGGCCTCGGCCGGGTGTTCTTCAAACCATTGGGCAATGCCTTCGCCAACCAGGCCCTCGACCGCTGGGCGCACCTCGGACGAGACCAGCTTGTCCTTGGTCTGGCTGGAGAATTTTGGGTCTGGCACCTTGACCGAGAGCACGCAGGTTAGGCCTTCGCGCGCGTCTTCACCGGTAAAGGTGACCTTTTCGCGTTTGGCCAGGCCGGTGGTTTCAACATAATTACCAATCACCCGGGTAAGCGCGGCGCGGAAGGCGGCCAGGTGGGTGCCCCCATCGCGCTGGGGGATATTGTTGGTGAAGCACAGCATGGTCTCGTGATAGCTGTCATTCCACCAGAGTGAGAGATCGATCTCGACCTTTTCGCGGCGGCCGCGAATAACGATCGGGGTCTTGATCAGGGGCGCCTTGGCCTTGTCGAGGTGGCGAACAAAGGCCTCTACCCCGCCCTCATAATGCAGGACCTCTTCATAGGCCTCGGCCCCGCGCAGGTCCTGGAACTTGATAAAGACGCCGGAATTCAAAAAGGCCAGCTCGCGCAGACGGTGTTCCAGGGTCTTTCGGTCAAATTCAATCGTGGCAAAGGTGGTCAGCGACGGCATGAAGGTGACGCTGGTGCCGGTTAGGAAGCTGCCATCCTCACGCTTGGGCGCATCGCCAGTGATCTTGAGCGCATTGACCGTATCGCCGCGCTCAAAGCGCATGTCATGGGTCTTGCCGCCGCGCCAGATCTTGAGCAGCAAATAGTCGGACAAGGCATTGACCACCGAGACCCCAACCCCGTGCAGACCGCCCGAGACCTTATAAGAGTTCTGGTCAAATTTTCCCCCGGCATGCAGCTGGGTCATGATCACTTCGGCGGCAGAAACACCTTCGCCCTCATGAATATCGGTCGGGATGCCGCGGCCGTCATCTGTGACGGTGACCGAGCCATCGGCATTGAGGGTTACACCAACCTTGGTGGCATAGCCGCCAAGCGCCTCATCAATGGCATTATCGACCACCTCATAGACCATGTGATGCAGGCCAGAGCCGTCATCCGTGTCGCCAATATACATGCCCGGGCGCTTGCGCACCGCATCTAGGCCCTTAAGGACCTTGATCGATTCCGCGCCATAATCGGCGGCCTGGGCATCGGCCTCAGCATTTTGGCCAGCAATAGACAGCTTGGGGGTGTTATCGGCTTCTTCGGTCATCGGTCTTCCAAAGTGGTCAAGGACCCCTCGTCCACATGAACGCCCTGGGCCCGCCCTTTCAGGTCAGAAAACAGCGCCGCATCCGTGCCCGTAAGAAAGGCTTGCAGACAAAGCGCCTCGATCTCGTCAAAAAGCGCAGCACGCCGGACCGGGTCCAGATGCGCCGCGACCTCATCCAAAAGTAATACAGGATTCGGCGCAGATACCGCACGAGAAAGTCGCGCCGCCTGGGCCAAAACTAGGTTTAAAAGCAAGGCCTTCTGCTCTCCGGTGGAACATTCTGCCGCCATGCGATCTTTTTGCCGATGTTTTACGGCCAAATCGCCCCGGTGCGGCCCAACAAGGCCCCGGCCAGCGGCACTGTCACGGCCCCGACCGGAGGCGAGGGCCTCGGCCAATTGCGCCTCCAGCGCGGCCATATCCAGCCCCTGAAGCGCAAGGCCCTCCCAGACACCGGTCAAGGCAAGGTCGGCCTGGGGAAAGGGCCGATCCTGGCGCGCCTCAATCTCGGCCTGAAGGGCCAAAAGGGTTCGGGCCCGGGCGCAAGATAGGTGGGCGCCGGCTGAGGCCATCTGGGCTTCTAGGGCGGTCAGCCAGACCGGGTCGGCGCGCGCGCCCAAGTCCCGTGCATCGATCAAGAGCCGCATGCGTTCGCGCATGGCCTTTTCATAGGCGCTGGCAAAGGCCGCATGGGCCGGCTCAACCGCATGCACCAGCCGGTCGAAAAATCGGCGGCGCTCCGAGGTGCCTTCCAAAAACAGGCGATCCTGCTGCGGCGTCAACCAGACCAGACGCACCAGATCAGACAGGCGCCCTGACGGGACAGTCTGGCCGTCTAGGCGCACCAGCCGCCGACTTGACCCCGGCCGCTCCAACCCGGTGCCCAGGTGAATATCGCCATCGCCTGAGGCCAAGACCGCTGCCACGCTCCAGGCCCGGCCGACCGTCTCGCCCGGCCGTCTGCGGCCAATCTCGGCCAAGGATGCCTGACGAAGGCCCCGGCCCGGCGACAGAAGCGAAACAGCCTCAAGAATATTGGTCTTGCCCGCGCCATTGGGGCCATAAAAATAGACCGCCCCGCCGTCCAAGGGCAGGCTGGCGCGCTCATAAGAGCGAAAGTCGGT
>CANGEH010000060.1 GCA_947452665.1 Caulobacteraceae bacterium | reverse complement strand
TCCTAGGCCTGATCCTGCCCGGCGGCCGCACAGCGGTAGCCTTTGTCGAGGATGTCGAATTTGTCACCGACCAGGATCACACCTGGCTTGCCCTGCTCGAAGCCGATCTCGAGATCGAGGACGAGGATGATGACGACGACGGCGTCTATGACCCGAAAGAAGATGACTATATCGGACCAGACGACGATGATGATGATGACGATGATTTCGATGACGGCCTAGCCGACGCCTTCGACGATGATGATTTTGACGACGAAATCTTTGACGGCGAAGATGAGTTTTTTGACGAAGACGATGACGACGACGACGAAGAGGCCGAACCGGCCTTGGCCAAGGGTAAGACAAAGCAATGACCGCTGCTGTTCCAAACTTTGCAGAGCTTGATTTTGACGCCGTCGCCCTGAAAGGCTCAGCCCCTGCCGCCGGCGGCCCGATCTGGGACACGCCCGAAGGGGTTGCGGTCAAGGCAAGCTATCAAGCTTCGGATCTGACGGGTCTGGATTTTCTGGACGGCTATCCGGGCCTAGCCCCGTTTGGGCGCGGTCCCTATCCGACCATGTATGCCACCAATCCCTGGACTATTCGTCAGTATGCGGGATTTTCGACGGCGGAAGACTCAAATGCTTTTTATCGGCGCAACCTGGCGGCGGGGCAAAAGGGGCTTTCGGTCGCCTTCGACCTAGCCACCCACCGGGGCTATGATTCCGATCATGAGCGGGTCAAGGGCGATGTCGGCATGGCCGGGGTCGCGATCGACTCCATCTATGACATGCGCACCCTGTTTTCCGGCATTCCGCTCGATCAGATGAGCGTTTCCATGACCATGAATGGCGCGGTCTTGCCGATCCTCGCCCTGTTCATTGTCGCGGCCGAAGAACAAGGCGTTCCGGCCTCAAAACTGTCTGGGACCATCCAGAACGACATCCTCAAGGAGTTCATGGTCCGCAATACCTATATCTATCCGCCCCTGCCCTCGATGCGGATCATTTCGGACATTTTTGCCTTTACCGCCAAGGAAATGCCCAAATTCAACTCGATCTCGATCTCCGGCTATCACATGCAAGAGGCCGGGGCGACGGCGGATCTGGAACTGGCCTATACCCTGGCCGACGGGATTGAATATGTGAAGGCGGGCATTGCGGCGGGCATGAGCGTCGATACGTTTGCGCCGCGCCTGTCCTTCTTCTGGGCCATTGGCATGAACTATTTCATGGAGGTGGCCAAGATGCGGGCCGCGCGCCTGATCTGGGCCAAGCTGATGAAGCCCTTTGCGCCGCAAGACGCACGTTCTCTATCCCTGCGCACCCATTCCCAAACCTCGGGCTGGAGCTTAGCTGCGCAAGACGTGTTCAATAATGTGCCGCGCACCTGTGTCGAGGCCATGGCCGCGGCCAATGGCCAGACCCAGTCCCTGCATACCAATTCGCTGGATGAGGCCCTGGCCCTGCCGACCGACTTCTCTGCCCGGATTGCGCGCAATACCCAGCTCTTCTTACAGGTCGAGAGCGGCCTGACCAAGGTCATCGATCCCTGGGGCGGAAGCTATTATGTCGAGCGCCTGACCCATGATTTGGCCAAGCGCGCCCTAGAACACATTGCCGAAATCGATGCCCTCGGCGGCATGGCCAAGGCGATTGAGCAGGGCGTGCCCAAGCTTCGGATCGAAGAGGCTGCGGCCAAGACCCAAGCCCGCATCGATGCCGGGCGTCAGTCCGTGGTCGGGGTCAATCGCTATCGCCCGGATGTCGAAGACGATATTCCCGTGCTCAAGGTCGATAATAGCGCCGTGCGCCAGCAGCAGCTGGAAAAACTGGCCCGCCTCAAGGCCGAACGTAATCCGGCTGAGGTCGAGGCCAAGCTGACCGCACTGACCGAAGGCGCGCGCGGCCATGGCAATCTCTTAGCCCTGGCCGTCGATGCGGCCCGCGCCAAGGCCACGGTCGGTGAGATTAGCCTCGCGCTGGAAAAAGTGTTTGGCCGTCACAAGGCCGAAATTCGCACGATTTCCGGGGTCTATTTGGCTGAGGCCGGGTCCGACCCCACCACCGCGACCGCCAAGGGCATGGTCAAGGCCTTTGAACAGGCCGATGGCCGTGCACCCAAGATCTTTGTCGCCAAGATGGGCCAAGACGGTCATGACCGGGGCCAAAAGGTGATCTCGACCGCCTTTGCCGATATTGGCTTTGATGTCGATATTGGCGGCCTGTTCCAGACCCCCGCCGAAGCCGCTCAGCAGGCCGTGGATAACAAGGTGCATGTGGTGGGGGCAAGCTCCCTCGCCGCCGGGCATCTAACCTTGGTTCCCGAACTCAAGGCCGAACTGACCAGGCTTGGCCGTCCAGACATTATGGTGGTGGTCGGCGGCGTGATCCCAGCGCAAGACTTTGACGCCCTAAAAGACGCAGGCGCCGCCGCCATATTCCCGCCGGGCACGGTGATTGCTGAGGCGGCGATTGAGGTCTTGGATAAGCTCAATATCGAGCTGGGCTATGCCCAATCCAAGCCGAAATAGCCCCCTTCCCCCGCTTTGCGGGTACTTCCCCCAAAGGAGGAAGATTTGCTGTTCTTAATCCTCCCCCTATGGGGGAGGGGGACCCCGAAGGGGTGGAGGGGGCCAGTGCCGAAGTCCCTCCCCCTTCCGCCTTCCCCGCGAAGGCGGGGATCCAGATCCGCGACTACAGGCCGTGCGAAACAGTCTGGGTCCCCGCCTGCGCGGGGAAGGCGGAAAGAAATCTAATGGACTAAGGCCTTGCCAATCTTGAGCGCACCCACACCAGACGTAACATCAATCACATCCCCGTCTTTCAGTGTGCCATCCAGCATCAACCGCGCGATCGGATCGATCAGGTCCTTCTGGATCACCCGCTTAAGCGGCCTGGCCCCATAGACCGGATCATAGCCCCGCTCGCCCAGCCAGTGCATGGCTGCGGCATCGACCGAAATGGTCATTTGACGATCGGCGAGGCGCTTTTCGACCCGCGCCAACTGGATCTTGACGATAGACCCCATCTGGGCCCGGCCAAGGCGGCTAAACAGGATGATCTCATCGATCCGGTTGAGGAATTCGGGCCTAAAGTGCCGGCGCACCGCCTCCATCACCATGGGCCGCACGGCCTCAACCTCATCGCCCTCGCCCTGGGCTGCAAGGAATTCAGAGCCGAGATTAGAGGTCATGATCAAGAGGCAGTTGCGGAAATCCACCGTCCGGCCCTGGCCATCGGTCAGTCGGCCATCGTCTAGGACCTGGAGCAGCACATTGAACACATCCGGATGGGCCTTTTCGACCTCGTCGAACAAGATCACCTGATAGGGCCTGCGCCGCACGGCCTCGGTCAGGGCACCGCCCTCATCATAGCCGACATAGCCGGGCGGCGCGCCAATCATGCGGCTGACCGAATGTTTTTCCATATATTCGGACATGTCCAGCCGGGTTACAGCGCCCTCATCGGTAAAGAGCAGCTCGGCCAAGGCCTTGGTCAATTCGGTCTTGCCAACGCCGGTTGGGCCAAGGAACAGGAAAGAGCCGATCGGGCGATTGGGGTCCGACAGGCCCGCCCGCGCCCGGCGCACCGCATCAGACACCGCCTCTAGCGCCTCGTCCTGGCCGACCACACGCCCACGAAGCTGGTCTTCCATGCCGAGCAGCTTTTCGCGCTCACCCTCGAGCATTTTCTCCACCGGCACCCCAGTCCAGCGCGAGACCACGGCCGCGATCTGTTCAGCGTCCACGACCTCTAGGGTCATGGCATCCTTGTTCTGGACCTCGCTATCGGCCAGGCGCTTTTCCATCTGCGGGATCTGGCCATACAGGATCTCCGAGGCGCGTTGCAGGTCACCGGCACGTTCAGCCTGAACCAATTCGGCGCGCAGGCGGTCGAGTGCCTCACGGGTCTGGGCCGCAGAGCCGAGCTTGTCCTTTTCGGCCTTCCAGCGCGCCGTCATCTCGTCCGATTGGGCCTCCAATCCGATCAGCTCTTCTTCCAGCTTGACCAGACGCGCGACCGAGCCGGGGTCAGTTTCCTTCTTTAACGCTTCGCGCTCGATCTTGAGCTGGACCAGGCGCCGGTCGATCTCGTCCAACTCTTCGGGCTTGGAATCGACGGCCATCCGCACACGGCTGCCCGCCTCATCCATCAGGTCAATCGCCTTATCAGGCAAGAAGCGGTCGGTAATATAGCGGTTGGACAAGGTGGCGGCGGCGACAATGGCGGCATCGGAAATCCGCACCCCGTGATGCAACTCGTATTTCTCCTTCAAGCCGCGCAGGATCGAGACCGTGTCCTCGACCGAGGGCTCATTGACAAACACCGGTTGGAAACGGCGCGCTAGGGCGGCGTCCTTTTCGACATGCTTGCGGTATTCATCGAGCGTGGTGGCCCCGACGCAGTGCAGCTCGCCGCGCGCCAAGGCGGGTTTGAGCAGGTTGGAGGCATCCATCGCCCCTTCGGACTTGCCCGCCCCGACTAGGGTGTGCATCTCGTCAATGAACAAGATCACCTGGCCTTCGGCGGCTGTGGTCTCGTTCAAGACCGCCTTGAGCCGCTCTTCAAATTCACCGCGATACTTGGCTCCCGCAATGAGCGAGCCCATGTCCAGCGATAAGAGCCGCTTGTCTTTCAGGCTTTCGGGCACATCGCCGTCGACAATGCGCAGCGCTAAGCCCTCGACAATCGCCGTCTTGCCAACGCCCGGCTCGCCAATCAGTACGGGATTGTTTTTGGTTCGGCGCGACAAGACCTGGATGGTGCGGCGAATTTCCTCGTCGCGGCCGATCACAGGGTCCAGCTTGCCATCGCGCGCGGCCTGGGTCAGGTCGCGAGCATAGCGGTTTAGGGCGTCATAGCCTTCTTCAGCTGAGGCAGTGTCGGCGGTGCGGCCCTTACGCAGATCATTCGCCGCCTTGTCTATGCCCGCAACCGTAACGCCCGCTTTTTTGAGCAGGCCGGACACATCGCCTGCATCCTTGGCAAGCGCCGATAAGAGCCGCTCGGTGGTGACAAAGGCATCGCCCGCAGCTTTTGCTGTGTCTTCGGCGACGGCAAACACGCGGGCGGTTTCGGGCTTCATATAGAGCTGACCAGAGCCGCCCTCGACCTTGGCGATCTTGGCCAAGAGCGCTTCGGTATCCAACGCGACCTGATCGGGCTTGCCGCCAGCCTGGGTAATTAAATTGCGCGAAAGCCCATCCTTTTCCTCCAGCAAGACCTTGAGCAGGTGCTCAGGGGCCAGATACTGATGGCGGCGGGCCATGGCCAGGCTTTGCGCCGACTGAATGGCTTGCTTGGCGCGGTCAGAATAGAGCTCGATATTCATGCAAGTCCCCACATGTGGCGGATGGCCGGAATGACCCGGCACGCGGCATCACTCCGTTCTATGAACCGCATGTAGGTGTGGCTTTTGCGACACACAAGTGGGTGAGACGGAAGATCGCATCTAGCCTGTCGGGTTTATGGCCGCTTGGCTTTGCGATTTAGCCCCACCGCGGGGAAAAACCGGCCTCTACCTAGACCTTGGGCTTGCGGGTCGCGCGCTTTTTGACCGGGCTTGCGGTCTTGGCCTGCACCGTGAGTGCTACTGCTGCCTTCACCGGAACAGCCTTTGCCGCCTTGACCACGGGCGTTGGGGCTACCGGATCTGGAACCACCATCTCGACGGCCTCTAAAGCCACTTCAGCGGGCGCGATCTCGGGCTCGGCCATTGCAGGCTCGTCGGTCATCTCGACTAAGCGGGTTTCAACCACCGTTTCGGTCGCCAGAACCGATTCCAGATGCGTATAGCGGCTCAGGCGGCTGAACCACCAATAGGCCGCGCCCGCGCTGGCCGCGCCCATATAGGCCATCCAGAGCGGGGAAGCCGCTCCGATCGGAAACTGGAAAAACGCTTTCGAAAAATCGAGGGACTGGTCAGGCAAGGATTGGTTAGTCGCAGCAGTCATGAGCCCATCTCCGTCGAGACGCCTCGGCAAGGCTGAGGCAGTTATTGTGCACCGCAATATATTCTACA
The DNA here is from genome assembly GCA_947452665.1 of Caulobacteraceae bacterium. Classification (GTDB taxonomy): domain Bacteria; phylum Pseudomonadota; class Alphaproteobacteria; order Caulobacterales; family Caulobacteraceae; genus CAISGS01. The sequence continues at coordinate 3,954 of CANGEH010000060.1, read as the reverse complement.
GGCTTTCTTCGCACTTGCAAAAAGAAATCTGAAACACGGGCAAACAATGGCTCCTTAGGCCTGCGCCTTGAGGATGTCCGCCAGGCCTAGGCCAGGGTCCAGATCCTGGCCTCGCCGCCGGGCTCGCCCAAGGCCGCAACCACCCAGTCGCCTGCGGCTTGCAATAGAGGGGCAAGGCCGGGTGTGGGGTTCAAGATCACCATGGCACAGCCATTTAGTCGCATGGGCTGGGTCAAGGGCCGAAGCCGGGTTTCGGCCACCAAGGTCGGGGGCAGATGCGCCTGTTCCAGACGGCGCAAAAAGCCGTCCAGGGTCTCCATATCTTTTAGGGGGGTCCAGATCATGACGCAGGCCGCCGGGTTTTTGGCAATAACGGCCAAAGCGGCGTCTGCGGCATTTTGATAATCATCCGCCCGCTCAAATGGCGGATCGATCAGGACCAGGACAGGCCCATTGGCCGGGGTGCGCAAGCGCACAAGGCTATAGCCATCGGTCATCTGGGCCATGCAGCGCCCAGGCGCGCGCGCCAGGGTCTGTTGCAGTAAGGCAAAATCATCGGGCCTAAGCTCGCACGCCCAGTATTGATCCTGAGCCCCCAGGCCATGGGCAATCAGGCTGGGCGAGCCGGGATAGAAGCGCAGCCTGCCGTCAGGGTTTAGGGCGCCAACCGCCGCGATCAGGGGCTTAAACACAGCGGGCGGTTGGCTCACGGCCATCAGGGCGCCTATCGCGGCGGCGGCCTCGCCAGACTTGACCGCCATCGGGTCGATCAAGTCATAGACCCCTGCCCCGCCATGGGTGTCAATCACGCTCAGCGGTGCCTTGCGCGCACGCAAGGCCTCTAGGCCAGCCAGCACAGCGACATGCTTAACCAGATCAGCAAAATTTCCCGCATGAAAGGCGTGGCGATAATTCAAACTCTGCGCTCCAAATCCCGCCCTTAGCCCAACGTCTTCTAGCCTGTCTTGCGCCAAGGGCAAACACACTGGACCAATCTTCAGGATTGACAATTATGGCATTGAATGTGCCAATGGTTTCACGCGCCAAGAAGCCCTTTAAAGGTGCCCAGTCCGGCGTTTCGTCCAAGGGAGACAGTCATGCGGGTGATGAAATCGGTCGGGATCGGCATGGCCGGTCTAGCGGTCCTTTTGGGCGGCGCATGGCTGGGTAAGGGCTATTTAATCTTGCACATTCCTGGCTGGCTGGCGCCAAAGCCCGCGGCCAACCACCCTGTCGACTGGATGCAGGGCCCAGCCAGCAGCACCCTGCCCCCCAGCCAAAGGCCGCCCAATATTGTCCTTATCCTTGCTGATGATATGGGCTTTAACGATATTACCGCCAATGGCGGCGGGGTTGCCGGCGGTGCCGTTCCGACCCCCAGTATTAATGCGCTCGGCTCTGAAGGCGTGACCATGGTCAATGGTTATGCTGGCAATGGCACGTGTGCCCCGTCGCGCGCTGCAATTATGACTGGCCGCTATCCCACCCGGTTTGGCTTTGAATTCACCCCCACGCCCACGGCCTTTTCGCGCCTTGTCGGCACGTTTGATACGGCGGGAAGTCTTCACAAGCCGCATTTTTATAAGGAACGCGCCAAGGATAATCCGCCCATGGACGATATGGGCATTCCCTTGGGTGAAATCACCGTCGCCAAACTGCTCAAATCGCGCGGCTATCACACCGTGCATCTGGGCAAATGGCATCTGGGCGCTGCTGCGGGCATGCGCCCCGAACAACGCGGCTTTGACGAGAGCCTCGGCTTTATGGCGGGCGGCTCCATGTTCCTGCCCGCCAATGATCCCAGTGTGGTCAATTCCAAACAGGACTTTGACCCGATCGACAAGTTCCTCTGGGCCAATCTGCCCTATGCGGTTCAGTATAATGGCAGCAAGATCTTCAAGCCCAAGGGCTATATGACCGATTATTTGACCGATAATGCGATCCAGACCATCCGAGCCAACCGTAATCAGCCGTTTTTTATCTATCTGGCCTATAATGCCATTCATACGCCGCTTCAGGCCACCAAGGCCGATTATGACGCCCTGCCCCAGATCAAGGACCATCGCCTGAGGGTCTATGGCGCCATGGTGCGCAATCTGGATCACAATGTCGGCCGGGTCATGGCCGAATTGAAGGCTCAAGGCCTCGACGACAATACCATCGTCATTTTCACCAGCGACAATGGCGGCGCACATTATATCGGCCTGCCTGAGATCAACCGGCCCTATCGCGGCTGGAAGGCGACGTTTTTTGAGGGCGGCGTGCATGTGCCCTTCTTCATCCGCTGGCCCTCGGCCCTGCCTGCCAAGGCGAAATTCACGCCCGCCGTTAGCCATATTGACCTGTTCTCAACCATTGCCGCCGCAGCTGGGGCCAGCCTGCCATCGGACCGCGCGATTGATGGGGTTGACCTCAAACCCTATCTGACTGGCAAGGCCGCAGGCGATCCCCATAAGACCCTGTTTTGGCGGTCTGGCGATTATAAGGTTGTGTTGGCCGGTGACTGGAAGCTTCAGGTCTCGGCAAGGCCAAACAAGGCCTGGCTGTTCAATATGAAGACTGATCCGGTTGAAGCCAATAACCTGGCCGCCGCTCATCCTGACAAGGTCGCCGAACTGACCGCCCTGATTGCGCAGCAAGATCGTCGCAGCGTCAAGCCGCTCTGGCCATCCTTGCTTGAAGGCGCGATCACGATCGACCATCCCTTGAGCTTCCCCAACAAGGCCTCGGACGAATACGTCTATTGGGCCAACTAGTATGGGCCTGAGGCGCCCTAGCGTTTGCCTGGTCCTGCTGGCCGCCCTAGCGGTGAGTGGATGTCGCCCTGCGGCCAAGATCGCGGTTGGTCCACCTTGTGAGCCTACACCCGCCTTGGCTGAGCCGGGCAAACCGCTTACCGGCATGGTTCATATACCGGCCGGAGCCTTTGTCATGGGCGCAGGCGGCGTCCATCCCGAAGAGGGCCCGCCGGTCAAGGTCAAGCTGGCCAGCTTCTGGATCGACCGGACAGAAGTGACCAATGCCGCCTTTGCCCGGTTTGTCGCCGCCACTGGCTATAAGACCTTGGCTGAGCGCCTGCTTGATCCCGCACGCTATCCAAACCTAGAGGCCAAGGACCGCCGCCCCGCCTCGCTGGTGTTTTTAGGCCAGAGCGACAGCGCCGATCGCAGCAATCCCTTAAGCTGGTGGCAGATTGTCCCGGGCGCAGACTGGCGTCACCCCCAAGGTCCGCGCAGCAGCATTCAGGGCATGGAGCAGTGGCCCGTGGTCCATATCGCCTATGAGGATGCCTTGGCCTATGCCCGCTGGCTTGGCCGCGACCTGCCCACAGAGGCCCAGTGGGAATATGCCGCCCGCGGCGGGCTTTCGGCCAAACGCTATAGCTGGGGCGACCAGCCGCAAAGGCCTGGCAAGCCGATGGCCAATAGTTGGCAAGGCGTGTTTCCCATGATTGATACCGGCGAGGATGGCTATAAGGCCCGCACAGCCCCTGTCGGTTGTTTTGCGGCCAATGGCTATGGCCTCGAGGACATGGCCGGTAATGTCTGGGAATGGACCAAGGACTGGTACAAGCCGGGCCTTAGCCCCAATCCCGCTGCTGGCGGGCCGAGCCCCGATACCGCCTATGACCCGGCCGACCCAGCCGTGCCCAAGCATGTGGTCAAGGGCGGCTCTTATTTGTGTTCCGACGATTATTGCTTTCGTTATCGCCCCGCCGCCAGAAGCCCTGGCCCGGTCGATGGCGGGGCCTCGCATACCGGCTTTCGCACCGTTCTGGTCGATCCCAGCCCTAAACCACAAGCCCTAAGGACCCTCCCATGAAACCTTTGCGCCTCATTGCTGTCTTAGCCCTAGTCCTTGGCCTTGGCCTGGTTGGCGGGGCCTTTGCCCTGCGCGGCCAGATTGCCGAGCGTCTAATGGGGCGGCTTTTGGTGAAAACCCTTGGCCAAGACC
>CANGEH010000059.1 GCA_947452665.1 Caulobacteraceae bacterium | reverse complement strand
TGAGAAGTCTTGCCTGACGCTTCAACGCCAGTGTGTGGGAGCGATCGATCATCACTTTGCGCTCAACAGGCCGGCCTTGTTGAGCGCACCGGATAAAAAATCATTCTCCAGCGTCAGCTCCCCGATCTTGGCATGAAGCGTCTTCAGATCCACGGTTGGAGGTGCCTCGGCCGAAGATGATCCTGAACCGAACACGTCTTGCGCGCCCTGCAGAAGGTGTGCCTTCCAGGTGGTGATCTGGTTCGGATGAACGTCAAACCCGCTTGCGAGTTCCGAAAGGGTCTTCTCACCCTTGAGTGCGGCAAGTGCCACCTTCGCCTTAAAGGCTGGACTGCGATTACGCCTTGTTCTCTTCGTCATCGTCTCTCCTGAGCTGCAGCATTATCGCCGCTGTCAGGCAGAAACTCCACTTAAGACCGTGTCCAAATTTTCTGGGCCACCTCTATTTCAGGTTCTAAAGGTTTATAACAGTTTATAGGTATTTTAGCGGTCTGGACCCGTAGGTCTCATCCCGCTATCTATTTGTTTTCAATAGAAAAAATGGTGGGTGCAGTAGGATTCGAACCTACGACCCGCTGATTAAGAGTCCAATGGTATACTGTCTGCGCGACATCCCGCTCATCCCCGCTGCGCCACGCCACATAACCTATATTACTGTTTATATGCATAAATATTAGTGACCCGTGACCAGTAAGTTCTCCGCAGTCACACGTTGGCTTCCGCTGCGTTTCGCACTGTATGTCCGTCCTATGTCCGTCCTAATCGGCGAGGAAATGGCGATGACCAAGCAGCAGGTGTTACGGCAAGGGCCAGTGAAGATTACGCGGGCTGCGGTAGATGGAGCATGGAGGAAGCGTGCACCCGCGCAGCGGACGATCATTAGCGATGCTGAGTGCAGGGGGCTGGCTCTGGTGGTGAACGCCACGTCCATGGCGTGGCGCGTCGAATACAAACCACGCGGTGTTGATCCGCTCACCGGCAAGCGGTTCGCTTCAAGTTCCATCGTGCTGGGTAACCCGGCGTCTCTCTCCCCCGATGCTGCGCGCGATGCAGCCAACAAGATAAAGGGCGAGGCCAAAACCGGGGTGGACCCAGCCGCGCAGAAGAAAGCCAGGCTGGTCGAAGATGCGCGAAAGCGCGCGGGCACTCTGAAGCGGCTGCTGGACCTGTATCAGCTGGCGTTGCCTAGTCGTCCGAAACTGAGGGGCGGACATGGGACCTTGTCTGGTCGTGCTGTCGCCGAGGAACTAACACACACCTCTGCCGCTATCCTCGCCATGAGTGCGCTCGACAAGTCTGCTGAGACCATTAGCGTAGCGGATATCCGACGCATGCTGGAAGGACTGGCTGACAAGCCAGCTACGGCGCGCCATCGGTTCGGTGCCTTGTCGAGGTTCTATGACTGGGCGCAGGACGAAGGGCATGTTGCTGTGAACCCGTGTGGTCAATTGGCTAAAGCGCGGCGCCCTAGGCCGCCTAAACCGCGCCCGACATTTCATACGCTGAAGCAGCTAGGGCAACTATGGAAAGCCATCGAGACTGCGGACGGGTTGCACCAAGTGCATCGAGACCTGCTGCACTTTCTTATTGCTGTGCCATGCAGGCGTGGTGAAGCGACAGGGATGCAATGGGGAAATGTTGACCTTGGGGGGTCTATCTGGACCCAACCGGGCAAAGAAACGAAGAATGGTGATATGCACCAGTTCCACCTCCCGCCTCTGGCACTCGACATCCTGAAGCACAGGCACGAAGCTGCTGGTAAACCTGCTGCTGGTTACGCGTTCCCGGCTCCTCGTTCGGGCAAGGCCATCGATACATTTGGTAAGGCCAAGAAGGCGGTGGATGCGGCGCTCAAAACTAAGCTGGATTGGCGGTTGCATGATCATCGGCGATCTTTCGTCACGGCGCTCGCTGAAGCCGGTGTTCACGAGGCTGTGCTCGACGGGATCTTGAACCATAGGCAGGCTGCCACGCGGGCTGGCGTGCTGGGGGTTTACCAACGGGCACAGCGATGGCCTGAGCAGGTCGAGGCGATAAAAAAGTGGGGTGAGTTGCTCTCTCAGGAAATCGGAGAAGAAAATGGCTGATACTAAAGGTCTTGATCAAATCCCAATACAGCTGACGCCTGAGCAGGCCCGTATTATTGCCGCGCATGAACAACTTAAACGGGCGTTAAATAATATAGTAATCCCTAAGTCAGGTCGTTGGGAAAAACGCGAAACTGCTATCGCTGTGCTGGAGGCCGTGGATATGTACTTCTCTACAACCTTAGATAAAGACCAAAGTGCAGGCGACATTGTCATTACCCACCAATCGGATCGGCGCTCCGTGCTGCCGGATATTATTAGGCATTTTAAGCAGGGTAAATGGGGCGATGAAGACCCAAGGCTTGCTCCTATAAAAGCTGGAGCGGCTGGAGCGGCGCATGATGAAGCAACGGTCCAATTCAAGCTAAGTGCTCTCGCCTTAGTAAACGCGATTAGCCGGAAGCTGAAACTTCAGGGGGTTAAAAACCACAAAGCTGAAGCAAGGAAAAATGTTGTTGAAGAATATCGCAGTCACGGTTTTTGGTTTAAGACTAGTCCGTCAAGAGAACCAGAGCAAGTTGACGTTACGATACTAGAAAGTTGGGAGAAGCGTTGGAAAACCCGCAATAAAGTACGCATTTAGGGATGCTACCTTAGTCCTCACAATTGGTTTATGTTGCGTGAAGAGATGATATGGGACAGTCCGCAGGTGAACGCTTGCGGAGCTCGGCATCATGAACGGGATACCTGATGAAATTTTGAATGAGCTACCGGCTCGGGTCGATAGACAGGCTGGGGCTGCGCTCATCACTAAGCTACACTTCCCGATCTCGCCACGAACGCTTGAGCGCTGGGATGTGGAATGGCAGCTAATCAACGGTAAATCCCTAGCGGATACCAGAAAGCTTCTAGCAAAGGCGCAGCGCATGGCCGATGAGGCCCCCCGCATTAGAGGGGGCCGTTAATGGTTTCGCCCGAAAAGGTGCTTGCTCAGAACGAAGCGGTTATTCGCCAGTTCATCGCCGAACTAATCGGCGACGACATCCATCTTGCCGCGATCATGCCGGATGGGGGGATCGAAGGAAGGTATTTCGGCAATGACGTAGAAGCCGCAGTTCAATGGGCGATCGCATTAAATCGCGCTGGCCGGAATATCTACTGGACGACCAATCGGTGTCATCCAGCCGTCGGGCGCAAGCCGGACAAGACGGAAATTCTCTCGGCCCGCTACGTGCACGTGGACATTGATCCGCCGAAAGACGGCTCACCCTTTAACAAGGCTGCAGTGATCAGCGCCCTTGAGATGTCGACCCTGCCACCAAGCGTCATCGTGGATAGCGGAAACGGCGCTCAGGCGCTGTGGAGGGTCCAGGATACCGATGCCTTGGAGTGCGTTGAAAGTATCAATAAAGCCTTCGCGAAGCGTTGGGGGGGGGGACAATTGCCACAACATTGACCGACTGCTTCGACTGCCCGGGACCGTAAACTATCCAAATGCGGCGAAGCGCAGACGCGGCTACGATCCTGTCATGGCGCGGCTGGTTACCTCCAACCCGGATCGTACTTACACGCTCGACGAGTTGGAAGGTTCCGTTCCGATCGATGTTGTATCAGTTGTATCAACGGTCCATGCGCGGGCATCGGTGGCGGCACCAGATGATGTCAACTTGCTGTCGAGTGCCGACCTTTCTCGCGGTGATACCGCGAAGTTAACAACGATGCTCGACCAGCCGCAAACACACTTCCGGGGTGATGACCACTCGGCTTGGGTCTACGGCATCGCCTGCCAGATGGTCGACGACGGCTATTCCGATGATCAGGTGTTCGGGGTCTTTCTCAATCCGGACAACGCGGGGTGCGCTCATATTGGCAATCAGGCCGATCCCTTACGCGCAGCGACGCGCGCGCTGTCGAGAGCTAAGGCACGGTACACCCCAGTTGGTGGGTCGATCTTCGGAGATGAAGGCGGAGGCGAGAGCAACAGGCTAACCATTCACGTCGTCCCCGGAGAGTTGCCCGCGACGGTGGATCAAGCGGAGCAGGCCCTAATCGAAGCGGATTTGGGCTATTTTCAAATGAGCAACCGTATTGTCAGGACGGGGGTCACACCTGCCCCGCAGGTAGGGCGAAGGGGCGGCGGCCGTTTGCGGATTGTCACAGTTGGAGAAGCCGAGTTGGTCGAGGCGCTGACGAAGGCCGCCAATTGGACTAAGCCGGTGAGGGTCGGTGAAACCAAGATCGATTGTCCCGGGGTGGTGGCTGAGACTTTACTGTCTCGGACCGGAAGATGGGGGCTCCCCCCTCTGGTGGGTTTTATCGACGTGCCCACACTGCGCCGAGATGGCAGTCTGCTCTGGAGACCGGGGTATGATGCATCGACAGGCCTGCTTCTCGTGCCGGGTGGCACGGCTGTACCGAAATTACCGGCTCTCCCGACGCGCGACGATGCACTCGGTGCACTGGATCTACTTCAAAGGCTGATTGCCGGATTTCCCTTCGTCACAGACTCTGATCGGTCGGTAACACTCTCTGCACTGCTAACATCAGTGTGTCGGCCCGCACTTAATAGCGCGCCGCTGCACGGCTTCTCTGCCCCGACCGCTGGATCCGGTAAAAGCACCATCGTCGACCTCGCCAGCGTTTTGCGCACTGGGCGTGAAGCTGCCCCTATCGCGCAGGGTAGGACGGCCGAAGAACTGGAAAAGCGGCTGGGTGCGCTTCTGCTAGAGGGCGAAGGTATCGTTGCTATCGACAACTGCGAGACGCCACTGGGGGGCGAATTCTTGTGTCAGTTGATGACCCAGTCGAGCTTGAAAGTCCGTCCGCTTGGGCAGTCCGTGATGATAGAAGTGCCCACGACGGCTATGGTGACCGCCACGGGGAACAACTTGACATTCGTTGGCGACATGAGCCGTCGTGCTCTGCTTTGCCAACTTGATCCAGGCGTCGAGCGCCCCGAGTTGCGGGAGTTTCCGTTCGACCCTGTTCAGGTAATGCAAGACGGGCGCGGAGAGTACGTGGCGGCAGCCCTTACCATCCTTCGTGCTTACCATGTCGCTGGTAGACCGGGTCAGGTTCCTGCTCTGGGGTCCTTTGCTGACTGGTCTAACTGGGTGCGCAGCGCTTTGATCTGGCTGGGTTGCGCCGATCCCTGCGATACGATGGAAAAGGTCCGCAAAGCAGATCCGCAAATGGCGCTCATCAAACAAGTGATGGGGCAGTGGGCAAAGGTGATCGGCCAGAAGAAGGTTACGACTGGGGACCTTAATACGCTGGCCGACGAGATGGTAGACGTCTCATTAGGCTCCACCGCTAAGAAGCACAAATACCCGGAACTTCGGGACGCACTTCTCGCAGTTGCAGGTGAGGGCGCACGCATCAATGGGCGCAGGCTTGGGCGTTGGCTTTCCGCGCATCAGGGCCGCGTCGTGAACGGATACAAGTTTATCTGCCCCGGCATTCGCGGAGGCCAAGCCGTCTGGGTCCTCGAAACGCTCACAGCATCTCCCAGCGAGGCACGTGCGACAGGTGGTTAGGGGGTTGTGGGGGTTTCTCTGGGCTTATTCTTAAGAAGAAAAATGGAGAGAAAAATGTATAATCGTATAGAAGCTATCCGAAACAAACCCCCAAAACCCCCTAACCACCTACCTGCTGGGCGTGTCCGAAGCGGCCAGCGCTCGGTACCTAACTCGTGTCAGATTGTTTACCATGAGGCCATGCGCGTCCGCCGGGCCGATCGCCCCTTCGATCGCATCAGCGCCTACAAGATCAGAGAATCCCTCGATCGACTAAGCCATGAGCGCGCTGTCGTGGCATCTATCGCCGCATACCGGAAAGACAGGTGGGGCTATTATCCCAACCAACTTGTGGGTTGCACGAGCGAGGACAAGGTGCTCCGTCTGAAGCAAGTGCCCGGAAACATCGCACGGCGGTTGGGTGGAGACCTCATTCCGGCAATCGAGGCGCTTGGGTGTGAAGGCATTCCGGATCTTGATGTCCTTTCCTTTGCCGACTCGATCAAGCCTCGAGTGAAACGACTCATTGACGACTGTGAAACCGTCCGTACGACCGGCCGTCTCTACAACAAGCGGCAAACGAAACGGCTGGGAAGCTGCGCAGTGCTTTGTGACGAGGCGCTGAATATCGCAGATGAGGCCGTCTTGTTCTGTCGCAGCCACAGGGTGCTGTAGAGCCAACCATGGGGTTTGGGTTAAATACCCTAATACGGCCGTCTACGGCCTCGTCAGCCACCGTAGAGCGTTGGCATCCGTTTTAGTTGGAGGTTCAAATTCCACTACGATCCATTCTCGAAGGTAAATCTGCGCGTTGCACGGCTCGGGCAAAACACAGTGGTGTCCGTTGTTGGAGACTCGCTGCGAAAGGCGGACGCGTCTGCACCTCCCACGGCTATAGATCGTTAGAGACGGTTCGCCGTGGCGCTGATCATTGGAACTATCAGTCCAAGGGTGAAGGCAAGCTGGACCGGGCTGAGCGAAGCCGCCGGATGGATGAACTACGGCAGATCGAGGCAGTGGCCTTCGTCATCGGGTTGTTGGCCCCCGGGTCGACGCGCTGGCCGGGGCGCAAGCCTAAGAGGTCATAACGACGCCTAGAAGACACAGCGCAAGACACCGCTGCGCCCACTGTGCGCGCCGTCCGGGTACTATCAAGCGCGGTGAGGCCCATCCGAACTTCAAAACGGGAGCCGAGACCCTCGAGGCCAAGGCGCTACGCTCAGAACGTCTTGCACAGCTTCGAGAGATTGAGGCTACTATGGTTCAACTCGGCGCTCTGGTCGGTCCACGGTGGCGAGGTAGGAAGCCGGGTAAGCTGGAACGGTAGCGGGGGCGAGATGCTTAGAAGCTTGGAACGGGTGCCTAATGTCTCGAATGTTATGACGAAGTACAGTGCTGGTCGAATAATTATTAGCTACTAGGAGCGACCAATGACTTTTAGATCGATTCCATTTCTGACGGCCGCAGTAGTGGCCTTTGCCTGGGCTTTTTCTGCCTCCGCACAGACCGTGTCTTGGCAGGCAAAAGGCAACGACGCGCTAATTGTGTTTGGGCGTCCCGATGTTTCAGTTGTCGCCTTGAGCATCGGATACCCACGATACCAATGCAATCGTCCTGTTGCTAGGGTTGTCATGATGACGGGGAATGATCTTGGCCCCGAAACCAAGCGATCTGAACCCAGGGGGCTGTTTAGTGATATGATATGGAAAGTCGGCGGTCGTGCTTATGGTGGCAAGGCATTGAGGATCGATCACACAAACGGCACTGAATACGCGATGCTTGCGTCGTCGGGACTATTGGGAGCGCTCAGCTCTGGGCGAACGATTGAGTTGGCCCTTCCCAAGAGTCGGCCCGTTACCATCCCTAACCCACCCGGCTTTTCTCAGGCACTCGCGACCGCGAAGAGATATTTCTGTTAGCGAGTGGGCGGGTCGGTAGCCCCCACCATGCAATCCACGCTCATACTGGCAGCCTTCTTCCCCATGTGTGCGTCTGGTACGCATGCTGATCCCTTCACCGCTTCTGTCACAGACTACAAGGCTGGTGCCGCGGATATCCCGGCCATGAAATCCTAAGCATCCGCAGCCTGCTGCACCTGCTGAAGGCCCTTGCTGGCTTTTGTTTTAGCGGCGGCTACTCATGCGCTAGCCTTTCCACTTCCTCCCAGCTTTTTGCCCTTTGGATTATTTCCAGAAGCAGCGCGTAGATTGCTGCCCCCTCCGCGTCCCCTTCCTGCCGGTACAGCCCTAGGTGCGTCTTCGCCGACAACTCCAGTTCTTCGAGAGGCTGATCCCTTGGATGCCTCCTTGCCGACATCCTCAAGAGGCTCTGCAACGTTTTGCGTTGTTGATCGTCCATCTGCATCCCTCATACTTTCCTAGGCTACAAGGCAAGGAAGCCGTCTCCAAGCCCGTCATTGTGTCGGCCTGTAATCTGGACTTGCCTCGGCCCCCGATCCTTGATCAGGGTGGCTAATAGTCGTACAAGTGGACGTAATGCGGGGGGCGGTGTTAGTGAGGGTGGCAGGGGGCGGTGAGGCTGGGCGAGCCTTCGGGCGAGACGCCTAAATATCAATCCCAGATGAGGCCAACTCTTCGTTAAATCTGGACACCACCCGTCTCAAATGTTCTGACGACGTACAGTCGAAGAGAACTGGATCGTGGGTCAGGTACCACCCGCCATTCGCCAAGAGATGAACCTACCCAATGACAGCAAGGGCATAGACGGCATCTTCCGGGCACGCACAGGCGCGCTGGTGCCCTATCAGGTCAAGTTCAGGTCCAAGCGCGCCTACCTGACCTATACCGAGGTTTCGTCCTTTGTGGGGCTGACTGATCGGGCTCAGGACCGGCTCCTAATCACAAACTCGAACGAAGTGGCATTGGAGGCCAAGAACCGAGACAGGATGCGAACCATTCGGGGCATAGGCTTCGATGACCTCACAGAGGACGACTGGGCTCGAAGTTCTGGTTCAGGTTTTGGGACAGAGCTAACTTCAACTCAATTGCCCCTTTGAAATGGGTAATCGCCGAAAAAGATCCAAGCCGTTAGAGCCTAAAGTGACTGTCAGAATCGCTCAGTACCTGTACAAATTTCTCCTTCATGCTCGGCACTCAAGCCGCGCAGGTCCCCAACATTGGGACTGCAATCCGAAACCGATCGACAGCGCGGTCGTCTTGGTTTAGGAATTTGAGCTCGAGGGACCCGCCATGGCAAACAAAAAAATATTGCTCTTAGAGCCAGGATACAAAAACAAGTACCCCCCATTGGGTTTGATGAAAATCGCCCAGTATCACGGACCGCAAGGCAAGCGCGATCATGTGGTTTTTTCGAAGGGGCAAGACCCCACCTTATCGACGACAGCGTGGGATCGGATTTATATAACTACGCTGTTTTCGTTCGAGTTTCAGAAAATCGCGGAAACGATAGATTTTGCAATCCGAATTGTTCACGGGCAAACCCAGCGCGTGTTTGTTGGCGGTATCGCTGCTTCGTTAATGCACGAGCGATTTTTATCTGACCCAAGATGGAGGGGGGTACGCTTCATCAAAGGATTACTAGACGGTCCGCCAGCTACGGCCCTTGAACTTGATGAATTCGATGGTGATTTTTACGCTGACGATCTAAGCGGCACCCCGATAGAAGATCTCGTCCCAGACTATAGTATCTTGGATCATATCGAATACAAATATCCAGTGAGAGATGCATATTTTGCATACGCGTCTCGCGGCTGCATACGTAAGTGTCATTTTTGTGGGGTCCCCAAACTTGAAGGCGGACAACGCGATGCAACTCCCCTCACGCAGTTCGTTCAATCGGTAGATCAACTATACGGGCCGAAACGCGATCTGATTTTGATGGATAACAATGTTGTCGCATCAACACGTTTCAAGGAAATAATCGCTGAGATAAGAGACCTTGGATTTACTCCCGGCGCGAAGTTAAAACGTGAACATGAGCGAACGGGAACACTCCGAAGGGTAGATTTCAATCAAGGTGTTGATGCTAGGATTTTATGCAAAGACCCAATGTATCTAAGAGAACTATCATCAATCGCTCTTAGTCCTCTTCGCATTGCATTCGACCATCTTGGGCTGAAGGGACCGTATGAAAAGGCTGTGAGGTTCGCGCATGAGTTCGGTATGAACGACCTCTCAAACTACATGCTGTACAACTTTCACGACGACCCTGCAGATCTCTTCGAACGCATGTATTTGAACGTCCGACTGAATGAGGAGTTGGGGATTCGTATCTACTCGTTCCCAATGCGGTACCAACCTGTGAACCTGCCGGACCGATCTCACATTGGCGAGAAGTGGAGTAGGTTTTCTCTGCGGTCGCTGCAGATAATTCTGCAAGCGACCCACGGCGTGGTCTCGGGAGAACCGGAGTTTTTCAGGGCTGCATTTGGAAGCAATCGCCATGAATTTGAAGAAATCCTATCCCGGCCGCATCATATGATTTTCAATCGTCATTGGTATGAACGCTTCGAAGGGCGAGGAGAGTTCGACGATTTCAACAACGCAATGAAGCGCCTGTCGGCCTCTGAGCGGGTTGAGTTATTCGACTATTTATCGGGCAAAAACCCTAGTGAGTACGAACGAAATTTGATCGAATTACCGTCTAACATTAGGGTGGTAGCTCGGTTCTATTGCCCAATTGATAAGGGGACGGAAGCTGATATCCGCCAGAGATCTAGGGCACGGCTAGTTGGTGCGCCTCAAGCGGATATGCGACTTACTGACGAAGAG
>CANGEH010000058.1 GCA_947452665.1 Caulobacteraceae bacterium | reverse complement strand
CAGGATAGGTTGGGGCGGACATGGCAAGGCCTTTAAGGCAGGGGCGACATCAATGCGCGGCTGCTAGCATGGCCTGACGGACAATTGAACCCTGCTGGCCAGTTAGGACCGCTGATCGGGCACAAATTCGGGCTCAAGCGCGCAAAGGCCAGCAATCACGGCGGCCTGGTCGCGCCTTTGGGCGGCATCTTGCAGGCGGGCAAGGGCCGTTTCAATGTCTGACCAGTTCTGGGTCGGGGTACGCGCAGCCATGACCCCATCGGCCGCCGTGGCCGACACATCCTCCTCGGTATAGAAGAGCTCCTCATAAAGCTTTTCCCCCGGCCTCAAGCCGGTATGGACCAGGGCAATATCGCGGCCGGGTCGCAGGCCATGCAGGCGGATCAGCTTTTCAGCCATGTCTTCGATCCGCACCGGCTCGCCCATATCCAGCACATATATGCCCGCCGAGCCTGCGGCCTGGGGTAGGGCCGCCGCCTGCAGCACTAGGCCCGCGGCTTCCTGAACCGTCATAAAATAGCGCACCATGTCGGGATGGGTCAGGGTCAAGGGACCGCCTGCCGCAATCTGCCGCTCAAACAGGGGCACGACCGATCCGGCCGAGCCCAGCACATTGCCAAAGCGCACCACCGCTGCCCGCGCCTGGCCGCCGGCCATCAAGGCCGAAATGCCGCGCTCGGCCACCCGCTTGGTGGCGCCCATGACATTGGTCGGATTAACGGCCTTATCGGTCGAGATAAACACAAACACTTCAGACATGTCCCGTGCCAGGCGCGCCACGGCCAGGGCCCCGGCAACATTGGTCAAGACCGCTTCGGCGGGATTAGCCTCCATCAGCGGCACATGCTTGAGGGCCGCCGCGTGAAGGACAATTTGCGGCTTTTCACGGGCAAACAATTCGGCCAGCCTGGCCTGGTCGCGCACATCCCCCAGCTCGGCCCGCCAAGGGGTTTGGGTGCGATTATCGGCCAGCTCGCGATCAATCGTATAGAGATTGAACTCAGAGGCATCGAACAGGATCAGGCTGGCGGGCTCATAGCTGAGAATTTGGCGGGTCAATTCGCCGCCAATTGTGCCGCCAGCGCCGGTGACTAGGACCCGCTTTCCCGCGATCAGGCTGCGCGCACGATTAGGGTCCAGAGGCCTTGGCGGCCGCGCCAAAAGATCGGCCGCCTGCACCGGGGCCAAGGTTTGTGTGCCGCCTGCCACCGGCCGCGCCCGCGCCACCCGCACCCCCGCCTCACCGGCTGCCGCCACCACCGCATCAAGCAGGGCGCGGCTGGGATTGGGGTCGGCCACCACCACCTGGGGCAATAAGGGCTCATTAACCCTAAAGCCTTCCAGGACGGGAGTCAGCTGACCCAAATGGCCCAAAACCCTGCAACCATCTATGGACCGACCACTGAGTGAGGGGTTGGGACTAACAATGCCGACAATCCGCATCGGATGGTCTGATCTTTGATTGGCGCGGAGAAAATCTGCAGCATTTTGATCTTCAGCGACCATGATCACAGGAGGTTTTCTGAGATCGTCGAGCACCAAGGCGGCGCGCAGGCCGCCGCTGGCCCCGGCGCTGACCAGAAAGCGGCCAAACACCAAAAGGACTAAGGTGGCAAGGGATGCCATAAGCGGCGCGGTTCTGGGAAAATCGGCGAGGCGATTTAGCAGGAACAAGGTCGGCAGGAGCAATAGATTGGCCATGACGACCGCCTGGCAGATCCGCCAGACATCATTAAGGGTCGTAAAACGCCAGATGCCGCGATTGAGCCGAAACAGCCAAAATACCGCCGCACACACCAGGACATAGGCCGCAACGGCCTCGAGGATCATGCCATAGGGGGTGGGCTTATGCTCAAACTGATAACGCACGATCAAGACCGCACACATGGCCAGGGCCGCCATGACGAGGTCATGCACCGAAATCAGTCTGCTGATAGCACGGTGCGCATGAGGCGCCCGAATGGCCGCGGTTCTTGGCCTGGTCATCGCCCGGCCCCAGACTTATCGGCCTCAGCCCGGTCTAGCTTCCAACGGATCTTGCCGCCGTTCTGGCGGTCCACGCTGTCGCGCAAAACAACCTTACTGGTGCGGCGCGGCAAGCCGTCAAAAAATTGCAGACCCTGTTCAATCGTGACCACAGCCGCATCGGTGCGCAGTCGCCAGCCACCCGACACCGGCGTGACAAACAAGACACTGCGCCGGTCTTGGGCGAGCGAGGCGCGTATGCGCGGATCGAGATGGAAAAAGACATCCAGCCGGATGGCGCGACCGGCCTCAAGCCGTCGCTTAAGCGCCTTGGGTCGGAAAAAGTGGTCCTCGCCCCGCAATTCGTCACCGTCCTGCTGGATATACAGCCGCCGTTCATGCATCAGGCCAAATTCGGCCGCCCAACCGTCATGGCTGGCCTCAATTAAGAGCCCCGCCTCGGCCTCATGGCGCCGATACTGGACCTGACGGGCCCCGCCAACCAGCCGCGCGCCTAGGGTTTTGGCTAAGCGGCCTTGCAAAACATCACCCGCAGACGACTGACCAAGACAGGCGGTCGAGCCGGCAGGGGTTAAGCGATAGGCCTGCGCCTGCGTCAGGCGCGGGCTCCAGCCGCCATTGGTCACTAAGCGGTCGCGCCCACAAACAATTTCAATCGCAAGCGGCTGGGCACAGGCGGTCTGGGCCAATTGGCCCTCAGCCGGCGTGCCGACATCGATCATAACGGCGAGGGATCCGGCCTGTAGTCTTTGATAACCCGATTGGCGCGCCTGCTGCGGCTGTTTTGGATCAAGGTCCTGGTCATCATGAGCCCTTGCCGCGGCAATAAGGGCGCGGTCGCAGGTCTCTCCACCCTGAAAACTGGCGAGTTGGCCATCGGGCAGGGTGAAAAACCGCAAGGCCTGGGTCAGGCGGCTAATCGCCATGGTCATGGCCGCCGGTGCCGCGCGGCCTTGCTGGGTTAGGCCATCATCAAGGCTCATCAGATCAAGCAGCAGCGCCATGGCCGCTTCTGGGGATCGGCTATTGTGGCCGCCGTCGCCCAAGACGGTTGCGGGCAGGTCGCGGGCGAGCCGCGCCAAGCTCAGCCTTAATAAGCGCTCAGAATCGCGGCCCTTTAGGGCGCAGGCGGCAATGGCCGTAATGGTCGCACGCTCTACGGGGCGCGGGCCGGGTTCAGCGTGTAAAAAATAGGCTTGGCTTAGGAGTACACGGCCGAGCCGGGCAAGCTCGCGGTCCGAAGCCACCTGGCCCAGCCCCCCCAGATGACAGGCCAGGGCATAGACCCGCCGTTCCAGAAGGCTGCGATCCCAAGAAAACCGGTTCCACCGGCCAAATTCGCGATGCCAGCCGAGCACCAGTTGCAGCCCCTTGGCGCGGCCTTCGGGTCCTGTGGCCATGACATGGTCGAGCCAGCCAAATTCGTGCAGGGCAACAGCGAATTGGCGGTTGGGGCTGGCCATGGCCCAGGGATTGCCGCTGGGCCCGATCTGAAGACGGCCGCCGCTTAAGGCAAAATCCCCGGCCAGGATCGCCCTACCCCGCTCAAGATCAACCGGCCGCAGATTGCGCGGCATTGATCCCAAACCGGGGGTCTGGGGACCTGCCCATTGAAGAGAGAGCCTCAGGGCAAAATCTCTCAGGCGGTGCCAGGGCCCGAGTAGGTTCGCGACCAGGGCCTCAAACTCTAAGTGCAGGCGTCGACGCAAAGCCAAATTCTGCGACCAAGGCCTAGGCTGGGTCATGGTCTTGGCTCAGGCCCCTTTAAGGGCGCGGATATTGTCGGCATAAGCCGCCGCGCCGCCGCGAAACACGGCCGACCCAGCCACCAGGGCCGTGGCCCCAGCCGAGACACACAAGGGCGCGGTTTGCGGGGTCACGCCGCCATCAACCTCAAGCACAATATCCTTGCCACTGGCATCAATCATGGCCCGCAAGCGTTCAATCTTTTTCAGCTGTGAGGTCATAAAGGACTGGCCGCCAAACCCCGGATTGATCGACATGACTAAGATCAGGTCAATATCGTCCATCATGAATTCAATGACGTCTGGTGAGGTCGAGGGATTGAACACAACGCCCGCCTTGGCGCCCAATTGCGAAATCCGCTTCAAGGTGCGGTTGAGATGCGGTCCGGCCTCAGGATGAACACTAATGATATCGGCACCGGCTTCGCGAAACGCGTCAAGATAGGGATCAGCCGGCGCGATCATCAAATGGACATCAAAGGGAATATCCACATGCGGGCGCAGGGCCTTAACAATGTCAGGGCCAAGCGTGATATTGGGCACAAAATGGCCATCCATCACGTCAATATGGATCCAGTCTGCCCCGGCAAGGGCCACAGCCCGCACTTCTTCGCCCAAACGGGCAAAGTCACTGGCCAGGATAGACGGGGCGATCAGGGGTGATTTTGTGCTCATAGGCCCGACTTAGCCTTGCCAAGCTTGCGGGCGCAAGCCAACAAGGGACAATAATCGCTTTAAAGGTGACGCTCGTTAGGGATGTCGCCCAAGGAAATGGCAAAATCATGATTGAGGCAGTGATTTGGGACTTTGGCGGGGTGTTTACCACCTCTCCCTTTGAGGCGTTTAACCGGTTTGAGACCGAACGCGGCCTGCCGCACAATCTTATTCGCACGGTGAACAGCACCAATCCGGACACCAATGCCTGGGCCTTGTTTGAGCGCAACGAGATTGATAGCGCCGCCTTTGATCAGATGTTTGCCATAGAGGCCGAGGCCCTGGGTCATAGCCTGCGTGGCGCCGAGGTCTTGCCGCTCTTATCCGGCGATATCCGCCCTGCCGTTGTCGCCGCGCTCAAGCTTTGTAAGACCCGATTCAAGGTCGGCTGTATTACCAATAATGTTGCCGCCGGCGAAGGGGCCGGCATGGCCTCCAGCACCGTCAAGGCCCAGGCTGTCGGCGAGATTATGCAGCACTTTGATGTTGTGATCGAAAGCTCCAAGGCGGGCCTGCGCAAGCCCGATCCAAGAATCTATCAGATGATGTGCGAGCGGATTGGCCTGCCCGCTTCAGCCTGTGTCTATCTCGATGATCTGGGCGTCAATTGTAAGCCTGCTGCCGCCCTGGGCATGACCGCGATCAAGGTGGTCAGCGAGGCCCAGCTCTTGACTGACCTCTCCGCCGCCACCGGCCTTAGCTTTGAAAGCGCCGCTTCATGACCCGGCCAGCCAAGATGCCCCTGACAGACGCCTTGGCCGAACTGCCGCTTTGGCAGGCCTCAGGGGCAAAGGAAGCGATCAGTCGTACCTTTGTGTTTAAAGATTTTAGCCAGGCCTTCGGATTCATGACCCAGATCGCCTTGGCCGCCGAGCGGATGGACCATCATCCCGAATGGTTCAATGTCTATAACCGGGTCGAGGTGGTGTTAACGACGCATGACGCCGATGGGGTCACCCATCTTGATCTTGAACTCGCAAAATTGATGGATCGTTTGGCAGCCAGCGCGTCGCCTAATTGACCACAACCGATCCCAACAAGACCTTGGCGCCGGGGCGGCCAAGCACCTGATTGGTCGCCTGCTGCAGGGCTGCGGAAAGCGCACCAATATTTGGCGGCGTGCGCGGCGGCAGGTCATAGACAATTCGGGTCAGGGTCTGGACATAGGCGGCACGAAGGCGCGGCATCGATTGCAGCGCCCGTTCACGCAGGCTGGAATTGGGCACATCAAGGCTCATAATGACCTCCACCTTGCCGCGTCCATAATTTGAACGAAAAATGTTTACAGTGAGGGCCTCCATCTCGATCACGGTTGTCGTCGTTTCAACCCCCTTGCCCTTGTCTTGCGCCTTGGCCACGGCGGAAGGCGCCGCCGTCAAGGTGGCGGCGAGGACGGACAATAGCCCGATGCACAACTGACGGCGCAAGCTCATCGGTTAAGCCTAGTCTTGAAGTCTTTACGGAGGGTTTAGGTTGGACCGATGGTCACAGGCGCGCGGCCAATCCTTGACCTTTCGGGCATGGCTGACGATATCCGCACTACAACAAGCGCCCCGATCGGGCGATTAAGGATCTGGAATGACCAGCGAGCGATCTTTATCCCAAGGCTTGAAGCGTGGCGCGGTTCGCCGCTGCCCCAATTGCGGGCAAGGGCACTTGTTTCGTGGCTATTTGAAAATCCGCAGCGAGTGCGATCATTGCGGCCATGATAATGGCCAATACCCGGCCGATGATGCGCCGCCCTATTTCACCATATTGCTGGTTGGCCATTTGGTCATCGCGCCCATGCTGTTTTTTCCGTTTATCTGGGAATGGCCAACCGGTCTGGTCCTGGGCCTGACCATGCCATCGGTGGCGATCTTGACGCTTGGTCTCTTGCCCCTGGTCAAGGGCGCAGTGGTCGGGGCGCACTGGGCGGTTGGCAAGTCCGGTTAGGGCTATCGCTTAAGTCCATCTTGGCTAAACTACGCTTGATCGCTAGGCCTAGCCGCATGGGAGACTGGCCATGAAGCCACCTATATCCAAGACCCGCCTATCGGACCTCAAGGGCAAGGGCCATAAACCGGAGGCCTTTGCACCCCCAGCGCCCAAGGTTAGCCGCCGCAAACCGGGCAAGGTGCTGTCCGCCGCCGAGCGCGCCGCCTTTCTCGCCCAAAGACCGGATTTGTCGAGCAAGGACTAGGCCGCCGCCCCGGCTTTTGCCTTCCTCCCCGCTTGCCCAGCGGCGATTTATCGTCAATGGTCCCGCCAAATTCGGGGGGATGAGATTATGGGTCTAAAGCATATTGCCGGCACGGCAGCCGCAGCGTTGGTCCTGGTGCTTGGTGCAGGCGCGGTTTGGGAGCCCTTATCGGCTTCGGTACAGCCCGCCGCACCGGCGCAGACCTATAATGCCGAAATCATCCGCGATGAATTTGGTGTGCCGCATATCCATGGCAAGACCGATGCGGACGCCTCCTATGGTCTGGCCTATGCCCATGCCGAGGATGATTTTGGGGCGATCGAGGATGTGATCGCCATGACCCGGGGCCGCTATGGCGCCCTGGCGGGCGCCGATGGGGCTCAGGTCGATTATGTGGCTGGCCTTTTGGGCGTTCGCCAGACCGCAGAGCGCGACTATGCCAAGATCCCCGCCGATGTTCGCGCCGTTCTCGACGGCTATGCGGCTGGCCTGAATCGCTATGCCCAAACCCATCCCAAAGCGGTGCGGCTCGCCAAGCTGTTTCCTGTCGATGGCCAGGATATTGTCGCAGGCTTTGTCCTGCGCGCGCCGTTCTTTTACGGCCTGGACGGGGTGATCGGGGCCTTGGCGAGCAATAAGCCCCTGCCGATTGAGTCCAAACAGGCCATGACGCCGGTGGGCCGCGATCCCAGCCTCAATGGCTCCAATGGATTTGCCCTAGCGCCGAAAAAAATGAGCGATGGCAAGACCTGGCTGATCTCCAATTCGCACCAGCCCTATGAGGGCCAGGTCGCCTGGTATGAGGCGGTTGTTCATTCCGATCAGGGCCTAGACATGGCCGGGGCATTGTTCCCAGGCTCGCCGTTTGTGCTGCTAGGTCATAACCGCAATCTAGGCTGGACCAATACGGTCAATCGCCCGGACCTGGTCGATGTCTATAAGTTGGTGCTCAATGATAAGGGCGATCAGTACCGGATGGACGGCAAATGGTTGCCGCTAGAAAGGCGCACAATCTGGCTACCCATCAAGGTCGGGCCGTTTGTGATTCCAGTGCCCAAGACCGCCTATCATGCCGTCCAAGGACCGGTCATCCGCAATAAGGCGGGTGCGTTTGCGATCCGCTATGCCGGCATAGATTCGGTCAAGGTCGTCGAGCAGTATTATCGCAATACCAAGGCGCAAAACTGGGACGAATGGACCCGTTCCATGGCGCTTGGCGGCATTCCGGCAACCAATTTCATCTATGCCGACAAGACCGGCAAGATTGCCTATATTTATAATGCCCTGTTTCCAGACCGCAGGACCGGTTTTGACTATTCAAACATCCTGCCCGGTGACACGTCCGCCGATATCTGGACCGGACCTGTGCCGTTTTCGGCCTATCCCAAGCTGGTGGATCCAAAGAGCGGCTTTGTCGAAAACTCCAATAATACGCCCTTTTTGGCTGCAGGACCTGGCTCTGAAATGGACCCAGCGGCCTATTCGCCCTTGCTGGGCATAGAACATGACATGACCAATCGCGGCCTGCGGGCTGTGGAGCTCTTGGCCGCCCAGCCGGTTCTAACCCCCGAGCAACTCTTGGCGATCAAGTTCGACAAGACCTATGCCAAGGCCAGTTGGGAAGGCGACTGGATCCGCACCATCCTGGCCGCCAAGCTGGGTGATGATGCGCAATTGGCCAAGGCCCAGGCCCTCTTAGCAAGCTGGGACTGGACCAGTGATGGCATTGGCGCGGCCGATGTTTTGGCCGAACGGGTGATCCGCACCGCGACCACCAAGAACTGGCATAGAGAGGCCCTGCCGGAACCTCGGGAGGCCTTGCGCGAGGCGTCGGACGACTTGATTAAGCGGTTTGGCCGCCTTGATCCGCCACTTGGCGATGCCCAGCGTCTGCGGCGCGGGGATAAGGATATTGCCATGCTCGGCGGCACCGATACCCTGCGGGCCACCACCGCCTGGGACAAGGACCAGAAGGATGGCAAGTATCGGGTCAAGCACGGTGACAGCTTCATCATGCTGGTGCGCTGGGACAAGGCAGGCCAAGTCGAGTCGGAATCGATCCAGCCCTATGGTGCAGCGACCAATCGGCCAGACTCACCCCACTATAATGACCAGATGGCCCTGTTTGCGGCGCAGAAGTTCAAGCCCGTGCACTTTGAATGGGCCGATGCCGAACGCCATGCCAAGCGCCGCTACCGGCCCTAATCAGGACAGCCGGTCGCGAAAATCGGTATAGTCAAACTGGCGCACCAGCTTAAGCGCGTCGGTTTGACTGTTCCAAAGCGCGATGGACGGCAGGGGTACGCCATTAAACGTATTGGTCTTGACCATGGAATAATGCGCCTGGTCCAGAAACGCGATGCGGGTACCGGGCGCAGGCGGCGCGGCAAACCCATAATCGCCAATAATATCGCCCGCCAAACAGGATGGCCCCCCCAGCCTTAAGCGCACGCCATCTTCCACCTCGCCCAGCATGGCCGGGCGATAAGGGGCCTCAATCACATCGGGCATATGGCAGGTGGCGGAAATATCGGTAATGCCGACCGCCAGGCCATTATCAAATGTGTCCAGGATTTCGCCGACCAGTATGCCGGCATCCAGGGCGATAGCCTCGCCCGGCTCCAGATAGAGTTGCAAGTCATGGCGTTTGGAGATCTGGGCCAGCCAGCTGATCAAGGCCTCACGGTCATAATCGGCGCGGGTAATGTGATGGCCGCCGCCAAGATTGAGCCATTTAATCCCGCCTAGCAGCGGCGCAAGCTGGGGCTCAACCGCGGTCCAGATCCGCGACAGCGGCTCAAAGCCTTGCTCACATAGGGCATGAATATGCAGGCCATCGACCCCGGACAAATGCTCCGGCCGCAATTTTGAGACCGGAAAGCCAAGGCGCGAGCCGATCTGGCAGGGGTCATATTTGGCAACCTCGGCCTCGCTATGCTCGGGATTAAGCCTAAGCCCGATCTCAAACACCGCGCCCCCGGCCCGCGCCTTTTCGATCAGGTCGGAAAACCGGGCAATCTGGTCTGGGGAATTAAAGATCACCGTGTCGGACAGGCGCAGAATTTCGGGCAGGTCCTCGCGCCGATAGGCCGGGCAATAGGTGGTCAGTTCGCCGCGGTAATGCTCACGCGCCAGCCTCGCTTCCCAAAGTCCAGAGGCGCAAGTTCCGTCCAGATATTCGCCAACCACCCTGGCCAGGTGCCACATGGAAAACGCCTTGAGCGCAAGCAGGACCTTGGCCCCGCCGCGCTGGCCAATATCCTGCAAGACCGCCAGATTGCGCCGCACCGCCACCTCATCGACGACAAAACAGGGCGAGGACACGCGGCCAAGATCAAACCTGGCAAAGGCGCCCGGATCACCGGCCTGGGTTTGCATAGCGCGCCGTCCCGATCAAAAGGCCAGAGGGGCGTCTAGGGTCTTGACCTGCCAGGGCAGACCGTGACGGTTCAGCATGTCCATAAACGGATCGGGATCGAGCTGTTCCATATTAAACACGCCAGCGCCCTGCCACTTTTCGGTCAGGATCAAGGCCGCGCCAATCATGGCCGGAACCCCGGTCGTATAGCTGATCGCCTGATTGCCGGTCTCGGCATAGGCTTCCTCATGGTCACAGATATTGAGCACATAGACCGTCTTTTGCACCCCATCCTTTAGCCCCGTGGCAAT
>CANGEH010000057.1 GCA_947452665.1 Caulobacteraceae bacterium | reverse complement strand
CAGCTGGTGATTGCCCCCATCTTCCATAAGGGCCGTCTGGTTGCCTGGTCGGCCATGTTTGGTCACATGACCGATGTCGGCGGCAAGGTGCCCGGAAGCCTGCCCACCGATGCGGCCTCGATCTTCGAAGAGGGCCTGCGCATGCCGCCGGTCAAGCTCTATCGCAAGGGCGCGCTGCAAAGCGATATTCTGGCCATTGCCGCGCACCAGTCGCGTATGCCTGAATGGTACAAGGCCGACCTGCACGCCATTGTCGCCGCCTGCCGGGTAGCTGGCCGCCGGGTTGTGGAATTGTGCGAGCGATTTGGCGAGGACGTGTTCACCTCGTCCTTGACCGAGCTCTTGGCCCGTAATCACCGCGCCATGGGCCAGTTGATGGCCATGTCGATTGGCGAGGAAAAGGTCAGTTTCGAAGACTTTATCTGTGACGACGGCAAGGGCGCTGGCCCGTTCAAGATCAAGTGCACCATGTGGCGCGAAGGCTCCAAGGTGATTTTGGACTTTGACGGCACGGACCCTCAATCCGACAGCTCGATCAATTTCTATTTGAACGAGAACATGTTCAAGATGTTCTTTGGCATCTATATGATCATGGTCTTTGACCCACAGGTCATGTTCAATGATGGCTTTTATGACCTAGTGGATGTGCGCATCCCCGAAGGCTCCTTGTTAAAGCCCAAATTCCCCGCCGCCCTGTCTTGCCGCACCCATGCTCTGGGCCGGATTTTTGACGTGCTCGGTGCGCTTTTGGGCCAAAAGACCCCTGAATTCCTTTGCGCCGCGGGCTTCTCGTCCTCGCCGCACCTGATGTTCTCGGGCTTTGATGGCAAGGGTGAATGGTTCCAGCTGTTCCAGATCGGCTTTGGCGGCATTCCGGGTCGTCCGTTCGGCGACGGGGCCGATGGTCACTCCTTGTGGCCTGGCTTTACCAATGTGCCGAACGAGTTCCTTGAGCGCTATTTCCCCATGGTCATTGAGCGTTATGAAAGCGTTGCGGACAGTGGCGGTGCGGGCCGGTTCCGCGGCGGTAATGGCATTCACATGACCTATCGTTTCTTAGAATCCGGCACGATCGCCATTCATGACGACCGCTGGTTCATCCCGCCTTGGGGCGTCAATGGCGGCCTGCCCGGTGAGCGGTCCTGGAAGCGTCTGGACAAGGTCTCGGGCGAGCAGATCCCGCTGGCTTCCAAATGCGATGGTATCAAGGTGGAAAAGGGCGACGTCCTGCACTTTGTGACCTGGGGCGGCGGCGGCTGGGGCGATCCGCTCGAGCGCGAAACCGACCTGATCGGGCTGGAAATCACGCGCGGCCTGGTGACGGTAGAGGGCGCACTGCGCTTTGGCGTGGTTGCCCATGTCGATGGCAGCATTGATGCCGCGGCAACCGAGGCCTTGCGGGCCAAGATGCGCGGTGAGCGCGGACCCCTGCAGGTGTTTGACCGTGGCCCATCGATTGATGAGCTGCGCGCCTCATGCTTGGCCGATACTGGCCTTCCCGCCCCGGTCCAGCCTGTCTGGCGCAACCGGGTCGTCAAGATGGCTGCAGAATAGGACGTATACTGAGTGTCTGAGGTAAAGGTTGCAAATACCGGCCCCCTAAAGGGTCTGCGGGTTGTGGAAATGGGTCAGCTGATTGCCGGCCCCTTCTGCGGCCAATTGCTTGGCGATATGGGGGCAGAGGTCATCAAGATCGAACCCCCCGTAACCGGCGATCCCATGCGGGCCTGGGGCCGGGGCGACTATCCCCTGTGGTGGGAAGTGGTGGCGCGCAATAAAAAGTCGGTCTCGGCGGACCTACGCGTCGCCGAAGGTCAGGATCTGGCGAGGCGTCTAATCGCCAAGGCCGATATTCTGATCGAAAACTTCCGACCAGGGACCTTAGAAAAATGGAACCTGTCGCCCGAATCCTTGATGAAGGAACATCCGGGCCTGATCATTGTCCGGGTCTCGGGCTATGGCCAGACTGGTCCCTATTCGGACCGGGCAGGCTTTGGCGGCATTGGTGAGGCCATGGGCGGCTGGCGTTATATTGTCGGCGATCCAGACCGCGCGCCCTCGCGCATGGGTATTTCGATCGGCGATTCCTTGGCGGCGACCTATGGCTGCCTCGGCGCCCTAGCGGCCTTGCGTCACCGCGACCAGACCGGTCAGGGTCAGGTGGTCGATTCCTCGCTTTATGAAGCCGTCCTACAGGTCATGGAAAGCATGGTGCCGGACTATTCGGTTACCGGTTATATTCGTGAACGCTCGGGCTCCTTCCTACCCGGGATTGCGCCCTCGAACGTCTATAAGTGTTCCGACGGCGAATATCTGATCGGGGCCAATCAGGACACGGTGTTTGGCCGTCTGTGCGAGGCTATGGAACGGCCAGAACTGGCCAAGGACCCGCGCTATATCGACCATATCAGCCGCGGCAAGAACCAGCTCGAGCTCGACGCCCTGGTCGAGGCCTGGACCAAGACCCTCACGGTCGATGAGCTGGAAGCCAAGATGATCAAGGCCGGGGTGCCAGCGGGCAAGATTTATCGCGCGCCCGAAATGCTCGCCGACCCGCACTTTGCCGCGCGCGAAGCGATTATTGATGTCGAGCATCCGCGCTGGGGCACGCTGAAAATGCAAAACGTGTTTCCAAAACTGTCGGCCACCCCCGGCGTGGTGCGCTCGATCGCGCCGCAAACCGTGGGCCAGGATAATGACGAGATCTATTCCAGCGTGCTGGGCCTAAGCCCCGCTGATCTGGCCGATCTTAAGACCCGTGGCCTGATCTAGGCCATGGCTGGGGCGGATCTGGATGCAGACTATGCCAAGGCTGGCTTTGGTGGCCATCTGCGCTTTGGTCAAAGACCAGCCCTCTTGGTGGTCGATGTGGTTGCCGCCTATCTGGATCCCGCCTCACCGCTTTATCTGGGCGGGGCAGAAGCCGCGGCCTGTTTTGCCCGCCTGATTGCTGCCTGCCGCGCCAAATCCATTCCGGTGGTCTATACTCAGGTGGTCTATAGTGCGGGCGGCCGCGATGGCGGGCTGTTCTATCAAAAGGTGCCTGCGCTTAAGGCTTTTGATGCGGGCTCGCCGCTTGGCCTTATCCCTGCCGAAATCGCGCCCCAACCCGAAGACGTGATCGTCACCAAGCAATATGCGTCGGCCTTTTTTGGCACATCGCTGGCCTCGACCCTGGCGGCCATGAAGGTCGATACGGTCCTAATTGGCGGGTTTTCGACCTCGGGCTGCGTGCGCGCCACGGCCCTAGACGCTTTGCAGCATGGCTTTGCGCCCTTTGTCGTGCGCCAGGCCTGCGCCGACCGCGACCCGCGCCCGCACGAATCCAACCTGTTTGATCTCCAGGCCAAATATGCCGAAGTGATCGATGAGGCGGCGGCCCTGGCCCTGATTGCAGGCTAGTCCTCCAAGACCCCATCAAGAAAATCAAACACCGCCGCCTTATAAAGCCCGTGGGCAATCGCCGAAAAATGGTCACAGCCGGGAAGGCGCACAGCTCTAGCGCCCATAATCTTGTCGGCCAAGGCTTGCGGATCACCCGCCAGATCGTCGCGTGATCCGGCGACGACAAGGGTTGGAACGCTCAAGGTCTCCAGCGCCTCCAGATCAAGCGGTGTGCGCGGCGCCCTTATGCAGGCCGCCAGGGCCAGCCGATCCTCGCCCTGTTCATCGGCAAACTGACGAAAGCTCTTATGCAAGGGCTCGGCAATGGACTCGATATCGTCGGTCTCCATGGCCAGGGCCATGGCATCATTGCGCGGCTGGACCTCCAGCATCCGCCCGCCAATGCCACCAAGGATCAGGTTCCAGAACCGGTTTGGTTCAGCCATCGCGGCGGCCAGCGCCACATGCGCGCCGAGCGAAAACCCCATCAAATCAACTTTTTCCAGCCCCAAATGGTCCATTAGCGCCAGGACATCGCCCGCCAACTTAGCCCGACCATAATCGGCCGGATCATGCGGCTTGGCGCTTTGGCCATGACCGCGCAGGTCCAGCGTCACACAGCGCAACCCCTTGACCTTGGCCGCATGCACCCAGCCTGTGCGGCCCCAGTTCTCATGCGCATTGGAGGTAAAGCCATGCACCAGCACCAAGCTATTGACCGGTCCGGGGCCCGAATCTTCAAAATGGATGTCAAAACCGCCAGAATTGAAATGGGCCATAATTTAAGTCTCGTGCTTAGGTCTTTGGGCTGCAGTCTGGTCAATCCTGACCCAGGCCGGTCGCCCGAACAAGGGCCAAGCGCTCATCGGGCGTATTGGCCCCCCGCAGCCGCAGGGCCAAGTCAGGCGTGCAGGCCAAGGTCTGCCCCGACGCCCGCTCAACCAGCCGCCGCAAGGGCCAGTCCGGCGCGGCGCTCTGGTCCAGAGCCCATAGCGGCACAAAAAACGGCAAGGGAAAGCCGTCAAAACATCCGCCCTCGGACAGGGCTAGCAGCGGGCCCAAATCCGCCGGGGTCAAGGTCGGGGCATCGACGGCAAGCACCAGCATGTGGCTAACACCCAGATCCTCAAGTCGCCTAGCCGCCGCCAGCAAGCCTGCCACCGGTCCTGCCTGAGGCGCAGGGTCAGGTACAAAGTCTAGGCGATAATCGCCCCCTGCAGTGAGCACATGTTCCGCCCCCAGAGCAGTCCCCAAGGCGGCGCAGCGATCAACAGCGCGCATACCGCCCCAGTCTAGCAAAGCCTTATCGGTGCCCATCCGCCGCGAGGCCCCGCCAACCAATATGGCCACGCCCAGCCTCATGCGCTTGGCCCCGGCAGTAATTGGTCATGCCTTGCCGCGACAAGGTCCAGCATCCAGCCGCGCACAGCCCGAAGCCTCGCCGTGGTCTTAAGATCCTGATGGATCGACATCCAAAACGAGCGCTGTATCCGAACAGTGCCCGCCAAGACCCGCTCAAGGCCCGGCGTCTCGCTGGCCATGAAATGCGGCAGGACCCCGAGGCCAGCACCAGCTGCCACCAGTTCCAGCTGCGCCCGGATCGATGAACTCATCAATCTTGGCCTAAGATCGGGCAAGACCTCATCGAGATAACGCAGTTCTGGCGCATAGATCAGGTCATCGACATAACCGACCAATTGATGCGCCCGCAGGTCCTGAAGCAACTTTGGCCTGCCGGCCTTGGCCAAATGCGCTGACGAGGCATAGAGACCCAGTTCATAATCGGTCAGTTTTTCGACCGTCAGCCTAGCCGAGCGCGGCGGACTGAGCGTGACGGACATATCCACCTCGCGCATGGCCGGGGACAGGGAGCCGGCATTGGTCACCAGTTCAATGGTCAGGCCCGGACGGGTGCGGATAAAGTCTGGCAGGGCCGGGGCGACAATCTGGCCGCCAAAACCTTCTGAGACACTGATGCGCACCGTGCCCGACACCCCGCCGGGCGCATCGGCCTCGCCTGCTGCGTCAATCGCCGCCTCAACCGACAGCCCGGCCTCACGCAGACGCGCGCCCGCCGCCGTTAATTGCAGGCCGCGCGAGGAGCGCACCAAAAGGGTGGATTTCAGACTGGCCTCCAGCCTTTGAATCCGCCGCCCCACCGTGGTGGCATCCATATGCAGGCGCAGGGCAGCACTGGTCAGAGACCCACTACGGGCCGCCGCCATAAATACCCGCAAATCATCCCAATCCTTCATAGGCCATACCTAACCGCATATTTGCAGGACTAGTCCAGAATTTTTGCAGCATACGCCCGGCCTTGGAAATGATAGCCAAGAGGCCAGATCCATATCGGCCTAATGCCTCGTCAGGAGACGCCCCATGCGCGACATCCACCATTTTGTGAACGGTCAGGCCCTTATCGGCAAGTCTGGCCGGTTTGGCGATGTGTTTAATCCCAATACGGGCGAGGTCCAGGCGCGGGTTCAATTTGCCACCGATGCCGAGATGGCGCTGGCCGTCCAGTCCGCTGCTACAGCGCAAATCGGCTGGGCTGCAACCAATCCCCAGCGCCGCGCCCGGGTTATGTTTGAGTTCAAGCGCCTGCTCGAAGCCAATATGACTGAAATGGCTGAGCTCTTATCGAGCGAGCATGGCAAGGTGATTGCCGATTCCAAAGGCGATATCCAGCGCGGCTTGGAAGTGATCGAATTTGCCTGCGGCATTCCGCATCTCTTAAAGGGCGAATACACCGAAGGCGCAGGCCCCGGCATTGACGTCTATTCCATGCGCCAGCCCTTGGGCGTGGTCGCCGGGATTACCCCGTTCAACTTCCCCGCCATGATCCCGATGTGGATGTTCGGCATTGCCATCGCCACAGGCAATACCTTCATCCTCAAGCCGTCTGAGCGCGATCCGTCCTTGCCTGTGCGGCTCGCCGAACTCTTTATGGAGGCCGGGGCCCCCGCGGGCGTTCTCAATGTCGTACATGGCGACAAGACGGCGGTCGATGCCATCCTGCATCACCCCACGATCAAGGCGGTCAGCTTTGTCGGCTCGTCCGACATTGCCCAATATGTGTATTCGACCGGCACAGCCAATGGCAAACGCGTCCAGGCCATGGGCGGGGCCAAGAACCACGGCATTATCCTGCCCGATGCGGATCTGGACCAGGCGGTTAAGGATCTGGTCGGGGCGGCCTATGGCTCAGCGGGCGAGCGCTGCATGGCCCTGCCCGTGGTAGTACCGGTCGGCAAAAAGACCGCCGACGACCTGCGCGAGCGCCTGCTGGAAGAGATTGAGACCCTGCAAATCGGTGTCTCGTCCGACGTCAATGCCCATTATGGCCCGGTCGTGTCAGCGGGCCACCGCGACAAGATTGCCAGCTATATCCAGATGGGCGTGGATGAGGGCGCAGAGCTTGTGGTCGATGGCCGCGGCTTTGCCCTGCAAGGCTTTGAAAAGGGCTTCTTTATCGGCCCGACCCTGTTTGATCAGGTCAAGCCGAGCATGCGCTCCTATCAGGAGGAAATCTTTGGCCCGGTCTTGCAGATCCTGCGGGCCGAGAGCTTTGAAGAGGCCCTGTCCTATCCGTCCGATCACCAATACGGCAATGGCGTGGCCATCTTTACTCGCAACGGCCGCGCCGCCCGTGAATTTGCCGCCCGGGTTGAGGTCGGCATGGTGGGCATTAATGTGCCCATCCCTGTGCCGGTCGCCTATCATAGCTTTGGCGGCTGGAAGCGCAGTGCGTTTGGCGACACCAATCAGCACGGGGCCGAGGGCGTCCGCTTCTATACCAAGGTCAAGACCATCACCGCCCGCTGGCCCGAAGGGGCAGTTGAAGACTCTGCCTTTGTCATTCCGACCATGAAGTGAGGCTAGGATGGATTTTGCTCTAAGCGAAGACCAGATCGCCATCCAGGCCGCCGCCGAAGCGTTTGCGGCGGCAGAAATGGCACCGTTCTCGGCGCAGTGGGATGCTGAGGCGCATTTTCCGGTCGATGTGATGCGCAAGGCCGCAAGCCTGGGTTTTGCCGGTATTTATGTGCGCGAAGATGTCGGCGGCTCTGGCCTTGGGCGGCTGGATGCGGCGATCATTTTTGAGGCCTTGTCCAAGGGCGATGTCTCAACCGCGGCCTTTATGTCGATCCATAATATGGCGTCATGGATGATTGACCGATTTGGCTCTGAGGCCTTGCGGGCCAAATACCTGCCGCGCCTAACCCGGATGGAGCTGATTGCCAGCTATTGTTTGACCGAACCTGGCGCAGGTTCCGATGCCGCCAGTCTGGCCACCAAGGCGCATCTGGACGGCGATCATTATGTGATCAATGGCGCCAAGGCATTTATTTCTGGGGCAGGGGTTTCTGACCTCTATGTGGTGATGGTGCGTACAGGTGGCCCTGGCCCCAAGGGCATATCCACCCTGGTGGTCGAAAAAGGCACGCCCGGTCTGTCGTTTGGCGCCAATGAGCGGAAGATGGGCTGGAATAGTCAGCCCACAGCCATGGTCAATTTCGATAATGTCCGGGTCCCCATCGAAAACCGGATCGGCTCAGAGGGCGAGGGCTTTCGCTTTGCCATGATGGGCCTAGACGGTGGACGGCTCAACATCGCCGCCTGTTCGCTCGGCGGTGCCAGTCTGGCGCTGGAAACGGCCAAGACCCACCTTGAGACCCGCAACCAGTTTGGTCATGCCTTGAAGGATTTTCAGGCCCTACAGTTCAAGATGGCCGATATGGCCACCGAATTGGAGGCCGCGCGCCTGATGGTCTATCGCGGCGCCCATGCCATGGATAGTCGCCACCCCAAGGCCAGCCAATACTGCGCCATGGCCAAGCGCTATGCCACCGATGCCGGGTTTGAGGTCGCCAATCAGGCCCTGCAATTACACGGCGGCTATGGCTATCTGCGTGACTATCCGCTCGAGCGCATTGTCCGCGACCTGCGCGTGCACCAGATTCTCGAGGGCACAAACGAGGTCATGCGCGTGATTATTTCCAGAGAACTGTTTCGCCAATGACGGATGCAGCCCCGGAAGTCTTGGTTCGTGTGCAGAACGGGATTGGCCACCTGACCCTGAACCGGCCAGATGCCCTGCATGCCCTGACCACTAATATGTGCCAGATCATGATCGCGGCCTTGCAAGACTGGCGCGAGAATGACGCCATTGAGATGGTGCTGCTCGATCACACCGGCGCACGCGGCTTTTGCGCAGGCGGCGATATTCGCATGCTGGCCACCAGCGTCCAGACCGACGGGGTCGAGGCGCGGGCCTTTTTCTATATCGAGTATCAACTCGACCACCTGATCAAGACCTATGCCAAGCCCGTGATTTCAGTGATGGACGGTACAGTCATGGGCGGCGGCGTCGGAATTGCCCTGCCTGCCAGCATCCGGATTGCCACCGAACGCACGACCTTTGCCATGCCTGAAACTGGGATTGGTCTTTTTCCCGATGTGGGCGGCGGCTGGTACCTGCCGCGCTTGCCGGGGGCCGCTGGGTACTGGATGGGGTTGACCGGCGGGCGCCTCAAGGCTGCTGACTGCATGGCCCTTGGCCTGACCACCCACTATATCGCGACCGCCCAGCTAGAGGCCTTCAAGGCCGATCTTATCGCAAGCACAGGCCAAAATCGGCTGGGTGAGGCCCTGAGCGCGTATTCAAGTGATCCAGGCCTACCCCCGATTGCTGCCCATCAAGCCGCCATAGACGCGCATTTTTCCGCACCCACGCTCGAGGCGGTGATGGACAGTTTGGCCGCCGATAATGGTGACTGGGCCCGGCAGCAGCACGCGCTCTTGCTGACCAAGTCGCCCCAGGCCCTAAAGGTTGCGCTTCGTCAGATGCAGACGGGCGCCAAGGCCGCCGATTTTGCCGAGGTCTTGGCGATGGAATACCGCATCAGCGCTCGTGTGGTCAGCCGCCATGACTTTTCCGAAGGCGTGCGCGCTGTGATCATCGATAAGGACAATGCCCCGGTCTGGGCACCCGCTAGGCTGCAAGACGTGGATACCGCCCTGTTGGACGGTATTTTTGCCCCCCTCCCCGCCGATCAGGAATGGAAACCCCTATGACCCGCATAGCCTTTATCGGTCTTGGCAATATGGGCGCTGGCATGGCGGCCAACCAGGCCAAGGCTGGCCATACTGTGCTGGCCTTTGACTTAAGCGCCGTGGCCCTAAAACGCGCCGCCGAGGCAGGCTGCACGCCAGTTGGCAGTGTGCGCGATGCGGTGATGGATGCGCAGGTGGTCATCACCATGCTGCCTGCAGGCCAGCATGTGCGTAGTGTCTATGCCGAAGAGATTGTTGGCCATGCCCCTGCACGGGCCCTGGTGATTGATTGCTCGACCATTGATGTCGATAGTGCCCGCTTTGTGGCCGCCCTTGCGGTGGGCGCAGGCCTGCGGGCGGCGGACGCGCCGGTATCGGGCGGCACGGCTGCGGCTGATGCCGGAAGTCTGGCCTTTATGGTCGGTTGCGAGGCTGAAGACTTTGCCGCCGTCGAGGCCGCCCTCACCCCCATGGCCCGGGTTGTCATTCATGCCGGTGCCAGCGGCGCAGGGCAGGCGGCCAAGATCTGCAATAATATGCTGCTGGGCATTTCGATGATCGGCACCTGCGAGGCCTTTGCCTTGGCCGACAAGCTGGGCCTTGAGGCCGACCGGTTTTTTGAGATTGCGTCCAAGTCGTCAGGCCAGTGCTGGTCGCTCACCACCTATTGCCCGGTAGAGGGCGTTGGCCCAGCCACCCCAGCCGATCGCGGCTATGATGGCGGCTTTGCCACAGCCATGATGCTGAAAGACTTAAAGCTGGCTCAGGAAGCCGCGGCCAGGGCCGGGGCGTCAACGCCCCTAGGGGCCCAGGCCGAAGCCCTCTATGCCTTGTTTGCCAATCAAGGCTATGCTCAGCGCGATTTTTCGGCCGTCCTGCCCTGGCTGAGCGGCCAGACCGAAACCCTGAAAAAGGACTGATCCATGGCTT
>CANGEH010000056.1 GCA_947452665.1 Caulobacteraceae bacterium | reverse complement strand
TGGCGGAGACGCAGGGATTCGAACCCTGGGTACCCTTGAGGGGTACGCCGCTTTAGCAAAGCGGTGCCTTCAGCCTCTCGGCCACGTCTCCGTTGGGGCCTTGTTACAAAAAAGAACGGCTTGCAGCAAGGCTGGGGGCGTCGAATTGTGACGATTGGCGATAAAACATTTTTAGCCGGGCGGCGGGGCTAGATTTCCACCGGCCGGTTGGGCAATTGGTTGGGGTTGTGGTCGCCTGCGGGGAAGGCGGGGGCTAGGGCATCGCTGCAGATGTGCACAGCCTCGACCAGGCCAGTGGCGGGCTTATTGGCGCGCATGGCTTTGCGCACGGCGCCGACGGCCTGGTCCCAGGTGCCGGTCGGTACGGCGGCATGGATACCGGCATCGGCCAGAACCTCGACCCGCCGATCGAGCAGCGAGACAAAGATCAGGACGCCGTTTTTCTCCTGGGTGTTGGAAATGCCCCGGGCCACAAATTGGCGCAATGCGGCCTCGTGAACACGGCGGTTTCTAAGGCCTGCGGGCGTCATAAAGCGGCGCACCTCGGGCCAGCTGACCAGCATCCAGACCGCGAGGAACACCGCGCTCTGGGCCATGGCATAGGCGCCAAGACTGACGCGAATGGCGGCGTCAAAGCCGCTGGAATGAGCCGCCACCCAGCCATTGACCAGATGGGTCAGGAGGTGAGGGCTAAGGCCTAGCGAAAACGCCGCGGCTGGGGCCATCAGGGCGGCAACCGCGGCCCAGGCTAGCGGCACTTCGCGATAATCAGCGCTTTCTTGGGTGATGACACAGACGAGTTCGGCCGAGGTGCGGGTCTCGGCCTCGGTCACGGCCTCGGCAATATCGTGGTGGTCTTGTGGGGTCATGCGCATGGCTACCAGCTCCCTGACGATCCGCCGCCGCCGAACGAGCCACCGCCGCCGCCGAAACTATCCGAGCCGCCGCCAAAGCCGCCGCCCCTGAAACCGCCGCCGCCGCTCAATATGATCCAGGGCAAGAGCGCGCCTAGGCCGCCGCGCCTGCGACCAAACACGCCGCCTAGCACCCAGAGCACAAACAGGACGATGAAGAATATGGCCGCCGGGTCAATATTGCGCTGTGTGCGCGAAGTGTCTTTTTTGGCCGCCTTGATGGCCTGGGCTGCGGTTTCGGGGTCGGCCGATAGCTGGCCGATCAGGGCCTTGGTGCCGGCCATAATGCCGCCCTCCATATCGCCGGACTTAAACCTTGGCAGGACTTGGCGCTGTAGGATGATATTGCTAAGCGCATCGGTCAGGACGCCTTCAAGGCCATAGCCGACCTCGACCCGCACCTTGCGCTCATTGGGGGCAATGATCAAAAGGACGCCGTCATCCTTGCCCTTTTGGCCAATCTGCCAGGTCCGGCCCAGCTGATAGCCGTAATCCTCGATCTCATAGCCCTGCAGTGAGGTGAGGGTGACCACCACCATCTGATGGCCAGTCTTGTCCTCTAGGTCTTTCAGCTGGGTTGTCAGCTCGGCTGTGCTGGCCGGTGACAAGACATGGGCCTGATCAACCACCCGCCCGGTTAGGGGCGGAAAGCTGGGGGCGGCCTTGGCCTGGGGCGCAAGCCATACCAAGGCTAGCCCGAGGATTAGGGCCGCTAGACGCAAGGGACCAGACCGGGTCAGGATCATTTGCTGCCCGGCATAGCAGCGGCAGGGCTAGCGGGCGGAGCAAAGCTGACCTTGGGCGCGGACTGGGCCGATTCTGTGGCCGCAAACGCTTGCAAGGGCTTGGCCGAGCGATAGACGGTCGAGGCCCAGATCACGCCAGGCACCGTGCGGATTTCGGTATTATAGACCCGCACCGCCTCATTATAATCGCGCCTTGCGACCGTGATGCGGTTTTCGGTGCCTTCCAATTGCGATTGCAGGGCCAGGAAGTTTTCGTTCGACTTCAGGTCTGGATATTTCTCGCTAATCATCATCAGACGCCCCAGAACGCCCGATAGCTGCGACTGGGCGGCCTGGTATTTGGCAAAGCTGGCCGGGTCGCTAATGGTCGAGGCATCGACCTTGACCTGGGTGGCCGAGGCGCGGGCCTGCGTCACCTCAACCAGCACTGCGCGCTCTTGCTGGGCATAGCCCTGAACCGTGGCGACCAGATTGGGGATCAGGTCGGCGCGGCGCTGATACTGGCTTTGCACATCCCCCCAGGCGGCCTTGGCCTGTTCTTCCTTGGTTGGAATGGCATTGATACCGCAGGCCCCAAGCGCGAGTGGCAGCAGCATGGCGAGGGCAAGTGTGCGAAGGCGGGTGGGAATACGCGCAATGGTCATATTGGTCAGACCCCTATCTGGCCGCGCAAATGGCGGCGGTGAAGGGCGCAGGGCACTGGCCCTACGCTGGCTTTGGTTGGGTTTTATACCGGAACAGGGCGCTTGACCATGCGCAAGTCACCTTAACCGCGCTTGGCCTAGCGGGTTTGGCCGCCATCGACGGGCAAGACCGCGCCAGTGATAAAGCTAGCCTTATTGCTCATCAAGAAGGCGGCGGCCGAGCCGATTTCCTCAGGGTGACCAAAGCGGCGCATCGGCACTTCGCGCTTGATCCAGCGCATGACCTTGTCGCCATTTGGGCCATTGGCGCGCGCTTCCCAATCGCCGTCCGGAAAGACAATATTGCCCGGCGCAATCACATTGACCCGCACGCCGCTAGCCCCCGTGATCCGCGCCAATTCCTTGGCCATATGGTTCATGGCGGCCTTGGCTGTGCCATAGGTGAGCGGTGTGCCCAGGGCGCCAAGCCCCGCTATTGAGCTGATAAACAGCACCGAGCCCTCGCCCCGCGTCGTCATCGGCTTTAGCGCGCTGCGGGCTAGGCGATAGGCGCTGTCTAGGTTTTGTGAAAACCCAGCATCCCAGGTGGCATCATCAATGTCAAAGCCATTGGGGCAGGGATGCAGGCCAACATTGGCAACCGCGCCAAAGATTGGGCCAAATTCAGCCTCGACCCGGTTTACCGCCTCATCAATCGTGTCGGCATCGCGCATATCACCGGCCATGGACCACAACTTGTCGGCACCATACTGGGCGGCAAGGCGGGCATGGGCCGCGTCCAGGGATTCTTGGCCCCGGGCGGTCATGGCCACCTTGGCCCCATCAGCCAGGCAGGCCTCGACAATGCCCAGACCAATGCCGCGGCTGGCCCCGGCAACAAAGATAACCCGATCGGTAAGGTCCAGATTCATGACTGTGTTTCCCCTAGAGTGTGCCCCATTGCTTGCGGAGCGCTTTGGTGTCTATCGTGGCTTCAACTTATAAGCCTGTTGGGAGCGGCCGCCATGAATTCCTTAAGCATCCAGACGAATTGCCAGGTGATGCCGTGAGGTCGGTCCTAAAAACCGCGCTTTTGCTAAGTCTTGGCGTCGGTTTGGGGCTGGGCTCAGCGGTCTTGGTGCTTAAAAGCGGCGGGCTTGGGGCGGGTATGGGCAGTCAGACTGTGGACGGCTGGACCGGCAATCACCTGACCGGGGCCAAGGCGGCCGATCCCTATACGCGCGGCATTGTCGCCAAGAGCGGCCTCTTGGCCCTGACCCAGGCCGAGGCCATGTATTTTTCCCGCTCCACAGACGAGCATGGCGGGCCGCTAAAGCCCTCGTGTGTCTATGCCCTAGAGGGCGGTGCCATGCCCGCACGCTGGTGGTCGGTAACGATTTATGATGCGCACGACTTCTTGCCGGTCAATGGCGATGACGCCCAGTCGGTCGATATGACCCGCACCGCTGCCCATGCCACGCCAACAGGTCGATGGACGGCTCGGATTGCGGCAGATCAAGCGGGCGCGGCCGACTGGATTTCCTCCAAGAATGCGGGAAATTTCAGCCTGACCTTGCGGCTCTATAATCCGCAAGACGCGGCGCGGGCCAATTTCGCCGCCATTGCCTTTCCAACCCTGAAAACAGTGTCCTGCACAAAAGGTGGCGCATGAGCGGGTTTTTCAAATCGGCGGCCCTGGTGGTCGTCACTGCCGTCATTGTGCATCTGGCCGTCATATTGGCGACGCCAAACCTGATCATGGGCGTGGCGCTGAAGCGGCTGAGCTTTGGTGAGCAAAAGATCAATGTCTGGTTTCATGGCCCGCGCACGACCGAGGCCTCGCGGACGGTGGTTCGGCCTTCGCCGGATCTGGCCTATTCGTCCTGTGTTTATGACCTGAGCAAGGGTCCGGTGCGGATCATGGCGGCCAAGGCGGCGGACTATATGTCGGTCTCGGTCTATGCGGCCAATAGCGACAATATTTTTGCTATTAATGACCGTCAGGCCCCTAATGGAGTGCAGCTGGTCTTGGTGGCCAAGGGGCAGGTGGCGCCCACCGGGCTGGGCACTGTGGTGCATTCGCCAACCTTGCGCGGCATTGTGCTGGAGCGGCGTCTGGCACCGTCGGCGGAGGCGTTTGCGGCGGCGGCTGGGGCAAGGTCTAGCGATGTCTGTGCCCCGCTCTAGGCCCTATTCACGACGCAGGGCCTCGATCGGATCAAGCTGGGCGGCGCGCCAAGACGGATAGGCGCCAAACACGAGGCCAACCAGGACCGAAAACCCGAGGGCCAAGGGTGCGGCCCAAGAGGCAATGGCAATCGGCCAGCCGGCCAGCTTGGCCAAGATAACTGTGCCGATAACACCAATCACTAGGCCCAGAACTCCGCCTGCCAGCGATAGGGCCACTGATTCCAGGGCAAATTGGGCCAATATGTCGGCGCGCTTGGCCCCCACCGCCATGCGCAAGCCAATCTCGCGTGTCCGCTCGGTCACGGCTACCAGCATGATGTTCATGATCCCGACCCCGCCTACGACCAAGGATACGGCCGCGACCGCCGCCAGCAATATGGTAAAGGTCTGGGTGGCCGCTTCAGAGGCCTTGAGGATAGAGGCCATGTTCTGGGCCTGAAAATCATCGTCCTGGCCTTCGCGGATACGGTGGCGTTCGCGTAACAGATTGGTGGCGTCCTCCTGGACCCGGTCCAGATCCTTTTCATTGGCGGTTTTCAGATAAATGGTCTGGACCGCATCGCCCTTGACCCTGCGACCCACGACGCGCGAGCGCACCGCGCCGAGGGGGCCAAGCACAATATCATCCTGGTCCTGGCCAAAGCCGCTTTGCCCCTTGGGCGTCAGGATACCAACGACTTGAAAAGGCGACCCACCGACCCGGATGCGCTTACCGAGCGGATCAGCCTCACCAAACAATTCGCGCGCCACTGTCGTGCCGATCACGGCGACGGTGCGCCCTTGCCTGGCCTCGCGATCATCAAACATGCGGCCCTGGCCAATGCTTAGATCCCGGGCGATCAGATAGTCGGGCGTTACGCCTTCTATGCGGCTATTCCAATTGGTGCCTTCGGCGGCGAGTTGGGCCTGGCCGCGCACACTGGGGGCCACAGCGACCACGCCATCAAGCTGTTTGGCCAGGGCCTCTGCATCGGCCCCTGTGATGGAGATATCGGTACCGGCCGCCTGGGCGACAAAGCCAGAGCGCGAGGCGGCGGGCGATATGATGATCAGATTTGAGCCAAGCCCCGAAATCGCACCCATCACCCTTTGCTGAGCCCCCAGCCCGATCGAGGTCATGATCACCACGGCGGCGACGCCAATCACGACGCCAAGCGAGGTGAGGGCGCTACGCATGGGGTGGGCGATAATCGCGCCGGCGGCCGACCGAACCAGATCCATGCGTTTCATGCGCGCAGAACCTTGTCCAAGACGATGCGGCCGTCCTCAAACCCGATCTGGCGCTTGGCCCTAGCGGCGACGCTGGCATCATGGGTCACTACGATGACGGTCAGACCGTCGCGATTAAGGTTCTCAAACAGGGCCAGAACATCCTTGCCCGTGGCACTGTCAAGAGCGCCGGTGGGTTCGTCGGCCAATAGCAGGTCTGGGCTATTGGCTAGGGCGCGGGCTATGGCCACCCTTTGCTGTTGGCCGCCGGATAGCTGGGTAGGGCGATGATGGATGCGTTCGCCCAATCCCACCTTCCCTAGCAACTGGATCGCCCTGTCCTGCCGGTCCTTGGGCGAAACCCCGGCATAAATCATCGGCAGCTCGACGTTTTGCAGGGCGGTTTGCCGGGCTAGAAGCTGAAAGGACTGGAAGACAAAGCCAATGCGCTGATTGCGAAAATGCGCCAATTGGTCATCATCAAGGCCGCTGACATCTTCGCCCTCGAAGGTATAGGTGCCGCGGGTGGGACGATCCAAACCGCCGAGCACATTCATCAAGGTCGATTTGCCAGAGCCGGATGGGCCGGTGACCGACAGATAGGCTCCGCGATCAAAGCTTAAACTGACCCCGTCCAGCGCGGCGAGCGGTTCGCCGCCCATGGTGTAGATTTTGCACAGATCCTTTACCGCGATCATGGTCTGGCGCTTAAGACCGTGGCCGGGTCGGGGCGGCGCTAAACGGTGTGCGCAGCTGGGGCAGGGGCTTTGGGCCGCCGCCAATGATCACCTGATCGCCGGGCTTCAACGCGCCCTCAATCTCGGTTACTGAGCCATCCGAGGCCCCGACGCGGACGACCACAGGCCAAGGTTTCTTATCCTTGATGGTCCAAACCACACCCGCCGCCTGTGCGCCGGGCCGGCGGCTAGCCGTTTGCGCCCGCAGGACAATCAGGCGCGCCTTCTGGTCCGGTTGCAGTATGGGCTCTAGCGCGGCATAGGCCTGTTCGCGGATCTTGCTGCGGGCGGCGCGGTCATCGCCTGCTGCGGCGCTTTGCTTGGCCATGGTCTCCATAATCGGCTTGGCTTTTGCCTTTTGGGCATTGGTCAGATTGAGTTGGTCCAGAACCCGCGTGCCACCGCCTGAGCCATTGCCGTTTGCGCGGCTTGCGCGAGGCGTATTGGTCGCCGGGGGCTGCCCCCCCATACCGCCGCCCATGCCACCACCCCCGCCGCCGCCGCTGACCGCGGGCGCGGTTTGCATATCGGCAGGCTTAAAGCGTAGGGCAGCAGCCGGGACCTTGAGCACATTCTTGCGTTCTTCAATCACCACATCGGCATTGGCGGTCATGCCGGGCAAGAGCTTTCCGCCCGTATTTGCGGCCTCGGCCATGACCGCATAGGCGACGACATTTTGCTGGGTTTCGGGCTGTTTGCGCACCTGGGTGACCAGGCCGGTAAAGGTCTGGTCGGGATAGGAATCGACCACAAAGCGCACGATCTGGCCTTGCTGAATCTCGCCAATATCGGCCTCATCGACCATGATCTTGACCTGAAGCTTGGACAGGTCCTGAGCGATGCGAAACAGGACCGGGGCTTGAAAGCTGGCGGCGACGGTCTGGCCCGGATCAATCTGCCGGTCGACCACAACACCATCAATCGGCGACAAGACCTTGGTGCGGCCAAGATCATAGAGATTGGCATTCAAGGCGGCTCTGGACTGGCTCACCCGCGCTGCCTGGGCCTTGATCTGGGCGTTTGCCAGGCTAACGCCCGCGTCAGAGCGGCGAATGGCGGCCTTGGCCTGGTCCAGGGCCTGACCCGAGGCAAAGCCTTGGTCGGACAGGGTCTTGGTGCGGTTAAAGGCAGCCTGATCAACCTGTCTTTGCGCCTCGGCTTGAACGAGGGCGGCGCGCTGCTGGTTCAGGCCCGCCGAAACAGCCGACAGATCGGCCCTAGCCTGGTCCACCCGG
Source organism: Caulobacteraceae bacterium (assembly GCA_947452665.1). Lineage (GTDB taxonomy): Bacteria > Pseudomonadota > Alphaproteobacteria > Caulobacterales > Caulobacteraceae > CAISGS01. The sequence continues at coordinate 2,744 of CANGEH010000056.1, read as the reverse complement.
CTGGCATAGGTCTTGGCATCAATAATGGCCAGAACCTGGCCTTGGGTGACCTTGCTATTGAAGTCAACCAGCACCTGGGTGACGAGGCCGGATAATTGCGAGCCCACCTGAACCGTGACCAGGGCCTGAACCGTGCCCGAGGCGGAAACCGTCTTGGTCACGTCTCCTTGTTCGATTAAGGCCAAACGATAGGGATCGGCCTTTGGTCCGGGTTTGAACACCTGACAGGCAAGGACGGTTGCCAAGACCAGGCCGATAATCACCACGCCAATCAAGAGGGGCCTGGGTATGTTTGGCCGCTTAGAAGGCGCAGCTTCGGTCTTGGTCGTCATGAACACACCTCGCACAGGTCATGACCCTGAACCGGTCAAGCGAGCTTGGTAATGTGTTAACGCATGACGGCGCGGTTTGCGGCGCTGGTGCGACGATTTAGATATTCATCGATTCTAGCGCCAGATCCGAGACATAGGGGTTGGATTTGCGCTCAGCCCCAAAGGTCGACATGGGGCCGTGGCCCGGCACGAACTGGACATCATCGCCCAGCGGCCAAAGCTTTTGGGTAATGGCGGCAATCAGGTGCTCGAAATTGCCTTGCGGGAAGTCTGTCCGCCCGATCGAGCCCTTAAACAAGACATCACCCACCTGGGCAAAGCGTGAGCCCCGATGGAAAAAGATCACATGGCCGGGCGTGTGGCCTGGACAATGCAGAACCTCAAATTCAGTTTCGCCTAGGGTGACAATATCACCGTCATCGAGCCAGCGGTCGGGCGTAAAACTCTTGGCATCGGGCAGGCCGTATTTGCGGCCGCTTTCAGGGATGTCGTCAATCCAGAACTGGTCGGCCTTGTGCGGTCCCTCGATCGGCACACCCGTAATGTCCTGGATGGCTTGAGCCGCCCCGGCATGATCCAGATGGCCATGGGTGATCCAGATCTTTTCCAGCGTCAGGCCACGGTCGGCCAAGGCCCCGAGCAGGCGCGGGGTCTCGCCGCCCGGATCAATAATCGCGGCCTTCATGGTCTTGGTGCACCAGACAATGGTGCAGTTTTGCTGCAAGGGCGTGACCGGGGCGATCATGGCATTGATGGCGGGCGTAGTGGCGTCCAAGATGGCGGCTCCTCAAATCGAATTTAGGCCTTAAGATCATTGTTTAGCCCCCAATAAGAAAGGGGCAAGGGAGGAAAATCCATGACCGTGCCGCAATATGCGTTTGATCGTGTGCCGTTTCATCTGTATTGGCGCGAAAATTCCAGCTTCAAAGAGACCTATGGCGGCGCGGTCGATCAGGTCTTGGTCGAGGGCCAGTATCTGCGCCCCATTACGACGGGCCCCAATCCAGCCCCGCCTTGCCGCACAGTGGTCATCTTCATGCACCCGACCGGGGTGATGAACCTCTTGCCCATGACCAATGCCATGGCCGCCGCCGGCATCCCGACCCTCTGTGCGGCCAGCCGCTATCCGCACAATGACAGCGGCCTGATCATGGAAAAGGTTGCGGCTGATCTCGGGGCCTATGTGCGCTATGCCCGCGAAAAGCTGGGCTTTGAAAAAGTGGTGCTGGCCGGTTGGTCGGGCGGTGGGTCCCTATCGCTGTTTTATCAATCCCAAGCCGAACATCCGAGCCTGACCCATACGCCCGCGGGCGATGAATTTGATCTGACCCGGGCTGGCCTCATCCCAGCCGATGGGGTGATGCAGCTGGCAGCGCACGTGTCGCGCGCCATTACCCTGACCGAATGGATTGATGCCTCGATTTTGGATGAAAACGACCCCAACCGGCGCGATCCAGAGCTTGATCTCTATGGTGACCTGATCAAGCCGCCCTATGATCAGGCGTTTTTGGACCGTTATCGCGCCGCCCAGATTGCCCGGTCGGCCAAGATTGATGCCTGGGTCCAGACCGAGCTGGAAGCCCTAAAACGCAATCCGCGCGGCGAGATGGAGCGGGCCTTTGTCGTGCATGGCACCATGGCCGATCCGCGCTGGCTTGACCCCGCCGTGGATGCCAATGACCGCCAAGGCCCCAACTGGTGCTATATGGGTGTACCGTCCGTGGTGAATATGAGCCCGGCTGGCCTTGCGCGCTATTCCAGCCTGCGGTCTTGGCTGTCGCAATGGTCATTTAGCCACAGCCGCGCTGATGGCCCCAAATGTGCGGCAAATATCAGCGTGCCGGTCTTGGTGATTGAAAACTCAGCCGATGATGCCTGCACGCCCTCGCATACGCGCCGTATCTTTGATGGCGTTGGCCATACGGATAAGGAGATGCAGGTCATTCAGGGCGCTAGCCACTATTATATGGGCCAGCCCGACAAGATGGCCCAGAGCGTCGCCACCTGCCTAGGCTGGATGCGGCGCAAGGGTTTTGTCGGCTAGGCGCCAAACGAAAATGGCCCGCCATCTTGCGATAGCGGGCCATGATCTTGGCATTCTAAACCGGTTTAGAGATCAGACTTGTCACCCATGGTGTGGGTATGGCCGGGAATGTCCAGAGCCCCTGGACCGACATCCAGAACATCGAGGCCCTTGGATAGGCGCGAGTGCTTATAGCCATAGACCACATAGATTATGGCCCCGACCGCCGCATAGCTGACCAGGATAATGGCTGGAATGGGATCGCCGGTCATGGCCTTGATGATGATATCGGCGACCAAGGGCGCAGCCATGACCAGGCACATTACAATGCCAAGCACCGGAACCGTGCCCAGCCAGATGCCATTAATCCGAATGCCGCCAAGCGGCAC
>CANGEH010000055.1 GCA_947452665.1 Caulobacteraceae bacterium | reverse complement strand
AATACACCGCGCGTCGCGGCCCCCAGGCCAAAACCGACCAAAAGCTCAAATGGCGATAAGGGCGGGGTAAGGAAGTCTGGCGTCAGCCCCATAATCTTGGCCTGGATCAGGCTAGACGAGGCATTGGCAAAGGAATTGTTCAATATGGCCATCATGATCAGGCCAGGCGCCACAAACTGGGCATAAGGTGTGCCATGGATGGGGGGGCTGGCCCCGCGCATGGCAACGACAAAGATCAGCATATAGAGCAAGGTGGTGACCACAGGCGCAGCCACGGTCTGCATACCGACCTTCCAGAACCGCCGCACTTCGCGGCCATAGAGGGTCATCATGCCCCGCCAATTGACGCCGTGATAATCGCGCGGCAGGGGCGGTGTCGGCAAGGGCGCTCTGACCCCGGTTTGGCTTGAATTGGTCATGGGTCCAGACTTGCCCCGATTGACCCCGTTTCGCAAGCCACACCTTGTCCAGAACTTGTCCCCAGATATTTGATCCCCTATATTTAGTTGGTCGCCAGTTTTTCATAACCACCTATTGTGTCCGTTAAGCTTTGGTTTAGGATAGATCCTGTGGTTAACGTCCTTTGGAGTGCGAGATGGGCTGGACAGATGAACGGGTCGAATTGCTGAAAAAACTCTGGGCCGATGGCCTGAGTGCAAGCCAGATCGCCAAACAATTGGGCGGCGTCACGCGTAATGCCGTCATCGGTAAGGTTCACAGGCTTGGCCTGTCTGGCCGCGCTGCGCCTTCGCAGCCTGCCCGCCCTGCCTTCAAGGCCCCGCGCGCACCCCGCGCCACGGTTGCCGCCCCCGCAGCCCCGCGCCGGATAGAGCCCGCCACCCCAGCACCGGTCGCGGCCATGCCTACCCCGCCCGCTATTTATAAAGAAGAGCCGGGTTCTGCCACGGTCCTCACGCTTGGGGCCCATATGTGCAAGTGGCCCATTGGCGATCCCTCTACCGACAGCTTTAGCTTTTGCGGCCGCCGGTCCTCGGATGGTCCTTATTGCAACGATCATGCCCGGGTTGCCTATCAGCCCCAGCAAAAGCGTGTTCGCAGCGGGACCTCGGAACTCGCCAGATCCCTGCGCCGCTATATCTAAAAAAAGAGGGGATGGCGGTAAGGCCATCCCCCCAAGTTTCCAATCGTCACAGCAAGCGCGATCTAGAATTCGTCCCACTGACGAAGGTCTTCGGCTGTTGCTACGCCAAGATTGGCTGGGAGCTTGGAAAGTTTGGACTGAACCTTGGCGACCGGGTTCCTACCCGGCTTATGCCGCCCAGGATCGGCCGCCTGAAGGCGCCGCGATGCCGGGGCATCAGAGCCCGTATTGAACTGTGACATCTGCCTAGCGAGTTCGGAGGTCTCGGACTGTAGGCTGGATGCCGCCGCAGTGACTTCTTCCACCATGGCCGCGTTTTGCTGGGTGACCTGGTCCATCTGATTGACCGCAGAATTGACCTGAGACAGCCCTGTCGCCTGCTCGGACGATGAGGTAGCGATTTCGGAAATCAGGGTGTCGATCTCGGCAATATTGGCAACGATCCGCCCGAGCGATTCCCCGGCCGCCGCCACCAGATTGACCCCGGCATCCACCTGGCCTGAACTGGCGCTGATCAAGCCCTTGATCTCCTTGGCCGCCTCGCCGCAGCGCTGGGCCAAGGATCGCACCTCGGACGCCACCACCGCAAAGCCGCGGCCCGCATCCCCAGCCCGCGCCGCCTCGACCCCAGCATTGAGAGCCAAGAGATTGGTCTGGAAGGCGATTTCATCGATCACGCCGACAATCTGGCCGATTTGACGCGAGGATTGCTCGATCTCGCCCATGGCCCTGACAGCGTTTTGCACCACCTCGCCGGACTGGGTAGCGTCTGAACGCGCATCAGTCATGGCACTGGCCACCTTGCGGGCCCCCTCGGAACTACGCGCCACGGTCGCAGTGATTTCATCCAGGGCTGCGGCGGTTTGTTCCAGACTTGCCGCCTGCTGCTCGGTGCGGCGCGACAGGTCATCAGAGGCACTTGTGATCTCATTGGCGCCGGTTTGAATACTGCCTGTGCTTTCGGCCACAGCCCGCAAGGCGCGGGCCAGCCCGTCGATCGCGCCATTATAATCGCTCTTGATCTTGGCAAAGCTGGGATCAAGCTCGACATCGATACGGGCGGTCATATCGCCTTTTGACATACGCGCCAGACGATCGGCCAGGACCTCGGCCATCTGGTCCTGGGCCGCATCGGCCCGCGACTTCAGTTCGCGATCACGCGCCGCTGCCAGCTCAGCTTCGGTAATACTCACCGCATATTTGATTACCTTAACGGCGCGGCCATCCTTATCGAGCACAGGATTATAGCTGGCCTGCAGCCAGATCGCATCGCCGCTCTTGGCAACCCGTTCATACTTGCCCGACGAAAACTGGCCATTGCCAAGATCGCTCCAGAACCGGCGATATTCATCGGTCGCCGAATAAGCAGGCGACACAAAAATGCGGTGGTGCTGGCCGACAATTTCGCGCAGAGAATAGCCGACCGTCTGGAGGAAGTTTTCATTGGCGGTGATAATCGTGCCGTCCAGGTTAAACTCAATGCTGGCCTGCGACCGATCGAGTGCCTTCATGATCTGGTTGGCACCGGAATAATCATTGGCCTCTTCGGCGGCAGTGATATCGACGGCATATTTGATGACCTTGTGCGGACGGCCCTGGCCATCCAGCACCGGATTATAGCTGGCCTGTAGCCAGATCTTGTTTCCAGCCTTGCCCACGCGCGGGAACTTGTCGGCGACGAACCGGCCAGCATTCAGATCACCCCAGAACTGGCTATAGGCTTCACTAGCGGCATAGGCCGGATCGACAAACAGGCTGTGGTGCTGGCCGATGATTTCCTCGGCCCGATAGCCGACCGTCTTGAGGAAGTTTTGATTGGCCTCAACAATTGTACCATCAAGATTGAACACAATGCTGGCCTGGGACTTATCAAGCGCATTGAGAATCTGGTTGGACCGGGACTGGGCGCTGGCTTCTTCGGCCACGGTGATATCCACCGCCAGCATGATCACACGACTGGGCCGGCCTTCAGAATCGAGAACAGGATTATAGCTGGCTTGCAGCCAGACGGTCTTACCGCTCTTGGTAACCCGCTTGAACTTGTCGGCAAGAAATTGGCCAGACTTAAGATCGCTCCAGAACCTTTGATACTCATCACTCGCAGCGTCTTCGCGCGGGACGAACATCCGGTGGTGCTGACCAACAATTTCAGGCAGACTATAGCCAACTGTTTTTAAGAAATTATTGTTAGCGTCTACAATCGTACCATCGAGATTGAGCAAAATCGTCGCTTGAGACAGTTCAAGCGCATTTAAAATATGGCTGGCATCTGCAAACTGCTTTTGAAGCTTGGCGATTTTTTTGCCTGAACCAAACACACCTTCTCCCCATTGACTAGGACTGGGCAGGAAAATTCGTGCCCCAGCTCAATCTATGCCTAGGGTGTTCCTAAAATTTGGTTTAAATGTAGCGATAATTACAATAGACGCCGCAGCCAGAAACAGGCTGAAATTTTAGAATGGAAATTTGAAAAGATGTGGTGCCCCCGGTCAGACTCGAACTGACACACCTCTCGGTACTCGATTTTGAGTCGAGCGCGTCTACCATTCCACCACGGGGGCAAGCCATTGGCTTGGGAGCGCACCTTCTAGCAATGCCGATGGCCGCAAACAAGCCCGCAGATGCGTCCGCCTGTACCTTCGGCCAACAAACTCTTGGACGCCCGCCCCATAACGCAGCAAAAACCGACTCAATTGCTGCAAGGCCTGCGGCTAAAGTCCCGACAAAAGGGCCGCTTCATGGGTGAGGGCAAGGGACGACATCTCGGCATTCAGGCCAAGCCTCATGCACAAGGCTCGACCCTTTGCTCTATAGCGCCAAACAGACTGTGGCGGCCATGGTCGCGCATTTCGATCCGGATCGTATCGCCATAACGCAAGAACGGCGTTTTTGCCGCGCCCAACTGCAAGGTTTCCACAGTCCTGACCTCGGCAATGCAGGCATAGCCCAGGCCGCCCTGATCCATCGGCTTGCCCGGCCCACCGTCCTTGTCACGGTTAGACACTGTGCCAGGCCCAATAACCGTGCCCGCGGACAGGGCACGGGTCTTGGCGGCATGGGCAATAAGCGTGGGGAAGTCAAAAGTCATATCGATCCCGGCATCGGGCTCGCCAAACGGCTTGCCATTGATCGCCACCTCAAGCGCGCCGTGAAGCTTGCCATCACGCCAGGCCTGGCCCAAGGCCTCGGGGGTCACGGCCACCGGCGAAAACGCGCTGGCCGGCTTGGAATGAAAGAAGCCAAACCCCTTGGCCAGCTCGCCGGGCATCAGATTGCGCAGGCTGACATCATTGGTCAAAAGCACCAGCCGGATCGCCGCTAGGCACGCGTCGCGGCCGGCCCCCATGGCCACGTCCCCAATAATCACCGCAATCTCGCCCTCCAGATCACAGCCATAGGCCTCGTCGGCGAGCGGGATCGGATCACGTGGTGCCAAAAACCCGTCCGAGCCGCCCTGATACATTAAGGGATCGGTCCAGAAGCTTGCGGGCATGTCGGCGGCCAGAGCCTGACGCATCAGGGCAACATGGTTCACATAGGCCGAGCCATCGGCCCATTGATAGGCACGTGGTAGGGGGCTTGCGGCCTCATGCTCATGAAACCGCTCGCGTGGTTGGCCCCCGCTTTCAAGACTGAGCGATAAGGCCCGCAACATCGGCTCGCACCGTCCCCAGTCGTCGAGGGCAGCCTGCAGGGTCGGGGCTATGGTGTCGGCCGGGGCAAACCAGGCTAGGTCTTTGGAAACCACAACCAGTCGGCCATCTCGGCCAGATTTTAGCGAGGCAAGCTTCATGACAACACCCTCTGCAACGAGACCGCTAAGCGATAACCGCTCAATCTCGCCACAGATTTTGACGCTTGGCCAGCGGCCCGGTTGGAGTGGCGACATAAGACCGTTCAAATATTCGGCATAATCCTTCGGCTCGGGCCATTTTTATGCCCAGGTTCAACCCAGTGGGCCAATGGCCCCAGACCTTCCGCTACCGCTAAAATCCATCCCACCGGCGCAGGTCTTCGGCCGTTGCCGCGCCAAAATTGGCCGGAAGCTTGGCGAGGCGGGCCTGAACCTGGGCGACAATATTGGGGCTTGGCCTATGCATGTCCGCGTCGGCGAGCGGGGCTGTGGCCTGGTCTGACGGTGTGAAGTCCCAGCGAAAATGGCTCATCTGCCGATTGAGTTCGGTCGTTTCCCATTTTAGCGTTGCCGCCGCTGTCGACATTTCCTCGACCATGGCGGCATTTTGCTGGGTGACCTGGTCCATTTGATTGACCGCTGAATTGACCTCGCTCAAGCCGGTGGCCTGCTCGCTCGATGATGTGGCAATCTCGGCAATCAGGGAGTCGATCTCCGTAATATTGGCCACAATCCGGGCGAGGGCATCGCCGGTCGCGGCGACCAGCTGCACACCCGATTCCACCTGACCGGAACTGGCACTGATCAGACCCTTAATCTCCTTGGCGGCCTCGCCGCAGCGTTGGGCTAGCGAGCGCACTTCAGAGGCCACCACGGCAAAGCCGCGCCCTGCCTCGCCGGCCCGCGCCGCCTCGACCCCGGCATTCAGGGCCAAAAGATTGGTCTGGAAGGCGATCTCATCAATGACGCCGACAATATTGCTGATCTGGCGCGAAGACTGCTCAATTGCCCCCATGGCCGTAACGGCGTTCTGCACAACATGAACCGACGAGCTCGCGTCTGAGCGGGTGTCCGACATCGCACTTGCCACCTTGCGGGCACCTTCCGAACTGCTGGCGACCGTTGCTGTAACCTCATCAAGGGCGGCGGCTGTTTGCTCAAGGCTTGCGGCCTGGGTCTCTGTACGACGCGACAAATCATCCGAGGCACGGCTGATTTCCTCGATCCCCGTATACATGCCGTTCGCCGTCGTCATGACCGCATGGATGGTCTTTCTGAGATGAACAATTGTCGCATTAAAATCGACCCGAAGGCGTTCGAATTCTGGCGCGAAGGGGTCGGTCAATTCGGCCGAAAGATCGCCATGGGCTAACCGCTCCAGCCCCTTGCCAATGGCGGCGACCATCTGCATCTGTTGTTGCTCGGCAATAATGCGCCTTTGTTCGTTATCTTCCCGTTCCTTTTCCAATAGATTGCGTTGCTCCGCAGCCTCAACCTCGCTGGCGCGGTCGGCAATAACCTGCTTGAAAATAGCCAAGGACCGGGTCAACAGGCCCAGTTCGTCACGGCGCGCACTGGTCGGGACTTCAATTTCATAATTGCCCTTGGCCAGTTGGTCGACCTTGCCCGTAATATCAACCAGTGGCTTAACCAGCTGCGCTCTGGCAACCATGATTAGAACGAAACACAAGGCCAAACCCAGGACCAGCGCCATGGTAGTTAGAATCTTGATCACCTTGATCATATTGTCTAGCCGCGAGGTTTCTTGATCCATGGCGGCCTGAATCGTATCGGTGGTATCTCCCATTGCCGTTTCGAGTATGCGGAACTTTTCCATAAAGCCCTTCAACTCTGAACGGACCCTTTGCGGGTCATTTGAGACAAGTTCCAACAAGGCCTCTGCCTCTGAAAGATAGGCGAGCAAGGGTGGTTGAACCTTGATCAAGGCTTCATGCACCTTTGGGTCTGAGGCTCGGGCCAGATTTTCCTGAATCGAGCCTCGAAATTCTTTAGCGTGGCGCGCTGAATCCTCGCGCACCTGGTCCAGCCTGATGATTGAGCCCGGCACCTGAGATTCAAGCGCCAACAGAACGTCCCCGCGTATCGCGTCATGATTCATATCGGCCAGCATCTGGGTGCGAATGATCTGAACCGACCGAGACATGTCCTGCATTTCGGCCGACAGCTTGATGACAGCCCAAATACCGGTTCCCGTGCCAAGGCCAAACAGGATCATCAAGGTGATCCCTACAAGCATGAAGGCTTGGTTGATCGATTTGAATTTCATATCCAAGGCTCCTGGCGCCATCATTTTAGGTGAAAGCAAGGTTTGTATGGGTGGAAAATCCCTAGAACCAACCCTTTAAGTAGTGATAATTACTTAGAAAAATTGCCAGACCGTTAATGACGCTGGATTCGCCTAGCCACTTCATTGTCGTTTATCTTTGCAAACGGTCGCAGTGGCTGGCCCAAATTTTTTCAGCCCTTACCGACCCAGCCTACGATTTGGCCCCACCAATCCGTCACGGGACAGGGGCGAAAATCCCTGCTAATCAGGCCGCCTGCTTAAGGAATTTGGCATGCTGCATCGCCTGTATAACCGCATCATGAGCCTGTCTGGCCATCGCCTAGCCGGTCTGTGGCTGGCCATTGTGTCATTTGCGGAAAGCTCGTTTTTCCCCGTACCGCCCGATGTGATGCTGGCCCCAATGATCCTGGCTAGGCCCGAAAAGGCCTATACCTATGCGGCGATCTGTACCGCCGCCTCCGTGGCCGGCGGCATGCTGGGCTATGCGATTGGGTATTATCTTGAACCCGTCGGCCATGCGCTCCTAGCCCTAACCGGTCATTCCGGCGGCGTGGCCCAGTTTCAGGACTGGTATGCCAAATGGGGCGTCTGGGTCATACTGATCAAGGGCTTTACCCCCATTCCCTATAAGCTAGTGACCATCGCCTCAGGCCTGGCCCAGTTCAGCTTTCCGGTCTTTATTGCCGCCTCCGTCGCCACCCGCGGCGGCCGCTTCTTCCTCGAGGCCTATCTGATCAAGCGCTTTGGCGTCCAGGTCCAGGCCATGATCGAAAAGCGTATGATCCTGGTCACTACCGTGGCGCTCTTGGTGATTTTAGGCGGCGTCTTGGCGGTCAAGATGCTGGGCTAGGGTCGGTCAGTAGGGATCGTTGCCAAAATAAGTTTTGCGGGGCTTAGGCGGAGGCCGCCTGTCCTTTGGGTTTCGGTAGTTGACACTGCACAAGGGCACCACGTCGAAAAAGCCATACTGGTCTGGCAGAATAAGCACAAACCGATATCGGCCATTGGCCTTAAACACGGGGCCGAGCTTGAAATCGTAATAATTATAGCCTTCGACAGTGTCGACCCTGAGGTCTAGGCGGCGAAGAGACGAAAACTCGGCCTCATCAATGAGGGTTGGGATTTCACGCTCACTGGCTTGGCGATCATAGGTCAAGTGGATCTCATCACCGACAGGGTCGACAATAATCAGTTCCCGGCCATGGTCGGCGGGCAGTTTGATGACCAAACTATCGCCCCGCTTCAGGGACCGCGGCGCGCAGCTTGCGTCCGGCAAATGGCGGGATGTCCGGTGATCCTGCGCAAAGCCATTGGCAGGGAGCATGGCCAAGGTCACCGCAATGGCCAGCCATGCGCGTCTAGTCACCATCGGTTCTGTACAGTCTTCTGAAGGCTGCAGCAGGTCGATTATCCGCAGGGTCAAAATAGTTGATATCGCATACAATATCTGACTGCCAACCATCTTCACCCGCATTAATTTCAACAAAAAATCGATAGAATCCGTTCAGTTGAAACACACGGTCTGTAGAGTAATAATAACCGTTAAATCCTTGGAGTTCCTTTATAGAGAAATCGATATGATCCATCGACGCAAATTCAGCTTCTTTTATTCGGCCCTTACTATAGGTTTCGCCTTCGCTATAGGTAATTTCGACCCAATCTCCGACAGGATTTACGACCCTTAGCTGGGGTAAATGCCCATGCGGCAAAATGATCTGTAGCCGGTCCTCAGGCGACAGCGGGTTTGGGCTACAGGACGCGCCTTTCAGATAGCGATTGTAATTATCGATCGGCGCGCTATCCGCATGCGTCGACAGCAGTGATAACGCGAGTGCGAAAAACTGCTTAGCCGCGAGGCATCGCATAAGTTTCGACATTGCGATCCATCCTTGGACCAAACCGCGACAGGAAATAGAACCAAGTTGAAAAACTCGATCAAGAGCCAACTTAGTATAAATTTCGATTTATTCAACTATAAATAGATTATTATCGTCAGCAAGCATTTCGAATTTTACACCCTATAGACATGTTTTTTAAGGTATCTATATCTTACGCAATTCAAAATTGTAGGTGAATGTGGTTCGGGGCGTCTTCATGGATTGCTCGGACCCCATGGCGTGACGCAATTTCGAGCACTTTAAAAACCTCTGCTTTTGTCAGAGAGCTCGATCGGACATCTACCGCACCCGCCTTCAGGTGCTTAGATATGTAAACGCCACGGGCCATTTGAGCCGAGATTACAGACTGCATGGCCCGCACAGTATCGCCAGGCGATTTTCCCTGGTGCCGATTTAAAATGTATGCGTCGTGAATTTCATTAAATGCCGTTCGATCAATATATTCTGAGCCAAGTCCACCACGTGTGAATTTTATATACATGGCGTCAGCCTGAGCGTGAGCATCGCGCGCGACGCTTGTTACAACAAGGGTTTTGCCGGTGGCTGAATGAAACTCGCTTGCAAGCCTAATGAGCCTTGGCCGAATTTCAGCAGGCACCTTAAATTCGGGGTCTGATGTTTCGTAATCATTTTTTTGATCGGCCCCAGTATCGCTCGCATCATGATGTCCGGAGGCACTCGAATGAGCCGCACCACCCCCAACCCCTCCCGGCGCGAAGGTAAAGCGGCCTAATTCGTCGTGATAGGGATTGAACTTGGCCTCTGGCGCAGGCTTTCCCAAAACCAGGTCATAGATTGCCAATTTGAATCTTAGCCAGGCCTGTTCGCATCGCAGCTTTTGAGTTTCGAGATCATAGGGAACTTGGGAATCTTCGCGCATGCGACCGGTCCAATGGTTTCGGCTTGAACCTAAATTTAACCCCGCGCGCTAAGGCGGGGATAAGCTGCGGCCAAGCTGCCCCTTGGGTCCGGCACGATCCTGCGCTAGATTAAAGCGCATGACCGTCCTGATCCGCCGCCTTGTCTATTGGCAAGCCTTGCTCGCCGCCCTGGCCTCTGGCCTGATGCTGGCGATTGCGCATGGGTTTGAGACCTTTGGCGGCTTGGCACCCTGCACGCTTTGCCTCAAACAGCGCGAGGTCTATTGGGCAGCCCTGGCCGTCGGCTTGGTGGGCGCGGCCCTTTATCGGATGGCCGGATCTGAGCGGACGCGGCGCGGGGCGGCAGCGCTCCTGACCGTGATCTTTCTTTATGGTGCCTATCTGGCCGCCTATCATGCAGGCGCAGAATGGAAATGGTGGCCGGGGCCTACGGCCTGCACCGGCGCTGGCGGGGCGGTTAGCCTGCAGTCCATGACCGACCTGTTAAACGGCGCCAAGGTCAAGCCGCCGCGCTGTGATGAGGCGGCCTGGGTCTGGCTTGGCCTGTCCATGGCCGGTTGGAACAGCCTGCTTTCCCTAGCCCTTGCCGGATTTAGTGCGGCGTCTGCCCTGACCAAAAAGGCTAAAGCATGAGCGACAAACCCGCCCCCGCCCGCCCCGGCCTGGGCGCGCCGCAAACCAGGCTTGGCGAGATCTT
>CANGEH010000054.1 GCA_947452665.1 Caulobacteraceae bacterium | reverse complement strand
CGGTGACTTCAGGGTGATTGCGCAAGAACCAGGCAATCGCATCGGGGCGATCTTGGCGGCGCGAGACCGGCGTATAGCGCGGCGCCTTCTTGGTCGGCTTTAACAGCTCGGCATGGCGGCTTTTTTGCGCAGTCAGGCGATAGGCGGGATTGGCCTGGGCGGCGTCCAGCTCTTCGCGCGTCAATTGACCATTGCCAATCGGATCAGCGCCGCGAATATCCCGCGCAACCTCGCCATCGGCAATGCCCTTGACCTCGAGCGGGTGCAGACCGCAAAAGGCCGCGATCTGTTCAAAGGTCAGGGACGTATTGTCCACCAACCAAACGGCGGTCGCCTTGGGCATCAAGATGTCGGTCATGCTTTAGGTCCTTGAGTTGCGCAGCCTGGTCGCAAACTGCGCCCAGAAACGACTCCGCCCGACCTTGCGGCCGGGCGGGTAGATTGAACTCAGATATACCCGGACCGGGGCCTGAAGCAATGCGCATTGCAGATTCGGCGCAAAATCACCGGGTTTTTACAAGCAAAGACGGCTTTCAATCACGGTTTGGGCCTGGCCGCGCAGCAGGACCCGGTTTCCCGCCCATTCGCAATCCAGATCGCCGCCCCGGCCCGGATAGGCCTGATGAAACGCGATACGGTCTTGGCCAAGCTTTTGCGCATAGAGCGGGGCGAGAATGCAATGCAAAGATCCGGTTGCCGGGTCTTCGGAAATCCCAGAGCCTGGGGCAAAAAAGCGGCTGACCACGGCATAGGGTTTGCCCGGATCGGCTAGGGCAACAATAGCAATATTGCCAGGCCCGCCGCTGGCCTCATGGCCAAGCCGAGACAGGGCCGCAAGATCAGGCGTGGCAGCCCGCACCTCGGCTTCAGACTGCACCACAGCGACCAAATAAGGGCCCGCCCAGGCCTCTTGCACCGCGACGCCAAGCGCTGCCTCTAGGCCGGCTGGCACCGCAATCTGAACCGGCGGCTGGGCCGGAAAATCCATCTTAAGGGTTGCGCCTTCGCGCGCGACGATCAGATCGCCAGACAAGGTCTCAAAGGTCACCTTGGTCAGTGTTGGATCAATCTCAGTGAAAAGGGTATGGGCGCTGGCCAAGGTGGCGTGACCGCACAGGGGCGCTTCCATCGTCGGTGTAAACCAACGCAGGCCAAAGCGGCTAGGATCAGCCGTCTTGCGCATATAGGCGGTTTCGGCCTGATTGTTTTCCATGGCCAGGGCCTGCATCCAGTCATCTTCCGGCCAAGCCGCAAAGGGCTCGACCACACAGGCCGGATTGCCGCGAAAGGGCTGAGCGGCAAAGGCATCTATAGTCCATTGGCGAAGACTAGATTGGGTCATGGTTTAAGGCTCCGAAATGGCCAGCCGTGATTGAGCGGCCCGTGCCCGCTGCCAAGGCCGGGGGCGGTCTCGATGGCCTTGATGACATAGGCGCGGGCGCGGCGAACCGCCTCTGGCAGACTAAGGCCCTGGGCCAGGCCCGCGGCACAGGCAGAAGCGAGGGTGCAGCCCGTGCCATGGGTATGGCGGCTATGAATCCGGGGGCCCTGCAGCAGGGTTTCGCCGTCTGGAGTCAGCAACAGGTCCGTGACGAGCTCACCGTCCAAATGGCCGCCCTTCATCAAGACGGCCCGGGCACCCAGCGCCATCAAGGCCTCACCGGCGCGGCCAAGATCATCGAGGGTCTCTACGGATAGGCCGGTCAAGGCCGCAGCCTCGGGCGCATTGGGGGTCAGCAAGGCCGCCCTCGGCACTAATAGGTCCTTAATCGCGGCAATGCCCTTGGCCTCCAAGAGCGGATGGCCGCCCTTAGCGATCATGACCGGGTCAATAATGGCGGGGATGTCGGAATAATCATCTAGGAGGGCACAGACCGTCTCGACCATCTGGACCGTGCCGAGCATGCCGGTCTTGATCGTATCGGCACCGATATCGTCCAGCACAGCGCGGGCCTGGGCGGTGACCATGTCCAACGGTATTGGATGAATGCCGGTAACGCCAAGCGTGTTTTGCACGGTAATGGCGGTGACCGCCGTCATGGCAAAGCCGCCAAGGGCGGTTACGGTCTTGATATCGGCCTGAAGGCCTGCGCCGCCGCCGCTATCGGACCCGGCAATGATTAGGACCCGCCCTATCATGGCTTAAGCCCGCCCCGCTTCAATCGCCTGCCAGACCGCCAGGGCCTGGGCAGTTTGGGCAACATCATGCACGCGCAAGATATCGACCCCAGCCTGTGCTCCCGACAGGGCGGCCGCGATCGAGCCGCCAAGTCGGTCGGTGGGTTCAGTCGCGGACGGGTCGAGGCCTTGAATAAACCGCTTGCGACTGACCCCCAGCACAACCGGAAAGCCGAGGCCAACCAAGGCGTCAATATGAGAGAGCAGGGCCAGATTGTGCTCTAGCGTCTTGCCAAAGCCTATACCCGGATCAAGTCTGATGGCCTCCCGCGCGACGCCAGCGGCCATGGCAAGGCTTGCCCGTTCAGCCAAATAGGCACAAACCTCGGCGACGACATCCCCATAGCGCGGATCGGCCTGCATGGTCTGGGGCTGGCCTTGCATATGCATCAAGATCACAGGCACACCGAGGCGCGCGGCCGTGGCCAATGCAGCGGGATCATCGCTCAAGGCCGTCACATCATTCCAGAGGCTCGCCCCGGCGTTTATCGCCGCCTCAGCCACAATAGCCTTGCGGGTATCGATGCTGATGGGCCGGTCTGTCGCCGCGCGCAGGCCCGTGATCACGGGAACAATACGGGCGATCTCATCTTCTACCGAAACTGCATCGGCGCCCGGCCGCGTGCTTTCGCCGCCAATGTCGAGCAGGTCGGCGCCCTCAGAGACCAGGGCAAGGCCATGGGCAATGGCGGCATCGGCGCAGAAAAACCGTCCACCATCGGAAAAGCTGTCGGGGGTGACATTGACCACCCCCATAAGGCTTGGCCGTCTCACGCCAGTTCAGGGCCTGAGCTTGGGGTTAAGGGAACCGATACGGAGGGCGCAGGCGGGGCCTTGTCCTCTGGCTTGTCGCGCACCGGCGCAATGCCCTTGATCGCGCCAACAATCTCATCGCCCGATAGGGTTTCATACTCCAGCAGGGCCTTGGCAACGCTGTGCAGGTCGCCAAGCCGTTCGGTCAATATCCGCTTTGCCTCGGTAAACCCGCCCTGAACCAGGCCGCGCACCTCACTATCAATGGTTCGCGCGGTCTTTTCAGAGATGTTTTGCGTGCGCGAGACCGAATGACCAAGAAAGACCTCGTCCTGGTTCTCGCCATAGGACACAACGCCCAAGGCATCGGAATAGCCCCATTTGGTGACCATCATCCGGGCAAGGCGCGTGGCCTGTTCAATATCGGACGAGGCGCCGGAAGTGACCTTTTCCTTGCCGAAAATCAGCTCTTCGGCGACGCGCCCGCCCATCAAAATGGCCAGACGCGAGGTCATTTGCTCATAGGACATGGACAGCTTGTCACGCTCTGGCAATTGCATGACCATGCCCAGGGCCCGGCCGCGCGGAATGATCGTCGCCTTGTGCACCGGGTCAGTGTGCGAGACAGTGATCGCGACCAGGGCGTGGCCACCCTCGTGATAGGCGGTCATGCGCTTTTCATCCTCGGTCATGACCATGGACTTGCGTTCAGCCCCCATCATCACCTTGTCTTTCGCGTCTTCAAAATCACGCATGGTCACCATGCGGCGATTGCGCCGCGCGGCCATTAGGGCCGATTCATTGACCAGATTGGCCAAATCTGCGCCGGAAAATCCGGGCGTGCCGCGGGCAATGGTCTTGACGTCAACATCCGACGACAGGGGAATATTGCGCATATGCACGCGCAAGATCGTCTCGCGTCCGACAATATCGGGATTGGACACCACGATCTGACGGTCGAACCGGCCGGGCCGCAGGAGCGCGGGATCAAGCACATCGGGGCGGTTGGTCGCTGCGACCAAGATTATGCCCTCATTGGACTCAAAGCCGTCCATCTCGACCAGGAGCTGGTTGAGGGTCTGTTCGCGCTCGTCATTACCGCCGCCCAGGCCTGCGCCGCGATGACGACCGACCGCATCGATTTCATCGATAAAGATAATGCAGGGCGCATTCTTCTTGGCCTGTTCGAACATGTCGCGCACGCGGCTGGCACCAACGCCAACAAACATTTCGACAAAGTCAGAGCCCGAAATCGAGAAAAACGGCACGCCCGCCTCACCGGCAATGGCCCGCGCCAGCAAGGTCTTACCCGTGCCCGGAGGGCCAACCAGGAGCGCGCCCTTAGGGATCTTGCCGCCCAGCTTTTGGAACTTGCCGGGATCTTTTAGGAAATCGACAATCTCGCTGAGTTCTTCCTTGGCCTCGTCGACGCCAGCCACATCGTCAAATGTGACCTTGTTCTTGTTCTCGGTCAGGAGCTTGGCCTTGGACTTACCAAAGCTCATAGCCCCGCGGCCACCGCCCTGCATCTGGCGCATAAAAAAGATCCAGACCCCAACCAGAATCAGGATTGGCAAGAGATTGAAAAACACGCCGAGCGGCGTAATCCCCCCCGTGCGCTTGACCTGGATATCGGCGCCGGTCGCCTGTAGGCGCTTGACCAAATCATCCTGATTCATTGGCGTGACAACGCTAAAGGTCTTGCCATCGGCCTGGCGCGCCTCGACCACATCATCATGGAAGACAGCGCCCTTGATCGCGCCGGTATCGACCTTGGCCAGAAGCTGGGAATAGCTGATCTCGCCGCCGGCGGTGGCTTTGGACCCGCCATTGATCATGCTGTAGAGGCCGATCAGAATGACAACAATAATGCCCCAGATGGCCAGATTACGCAGAGTCATGTTCGTCGCCTTATTGAACCTTATGCCCTAGATAGGACGCCTGATCCGGTTTTGCCATGCCCAGCCTCGCTTAAGCATCAATCATCAGGCCCTGCTCGTTAAAAACCTGACCACAAGCGGCCTTGAGCCGGGCGATCATGAGAGATTTTGCAGTAATTGTACCGGGCGGCTGTGCGTGAGGCGGATCTCGAAAGCCTGGCAAGACCGGGGCTAATCCGCCCGTCAGGACCACAGGCAGGGTTGGCCGAATCTGGGCCGGGACGGTCTGGATCCAGGCCCGGTCGGCGCGCGACAAGGCCGCTGCATGGCCCTTGAGGGGGGCAAGGCTCTGGTCAGGGCTCAGGCCTTCTATTTCAAACCGCCCATCCCAGACCCCGTCTTGAAGCGCACAATGGGCCTGCGCCCCCGCGCGCACGCCTTCGCGCACCATCCAGGCGGTTTGATTATCGGCGAAAAGCCTGACCCCCGACAAGGTGGCGGCAAACTCGTCCCTGCTCCGCAGCCGCGCCTCCAGCCGGCCAAGACGGTCAGAGCGCACGGGCTCGATCGATCCGCTGACGCACAAGAGCGCACGGGCCAAGAAGGCAGCGACCCCGCTCGGCGCAGCTTGCAAGGCCTTGCGGTCAAGGCACAGCGCGCCCAGATGGCCAAGACCGCCAAGCACGGTTGGCCAATAGGGCAAAGAGCCCTCAAGCGTAGCCGGATCTTGTGGATCGAGGGCCAAGGCTTGCCGCGCCCGGCTGCGCATAAAACGAGGGTCCAGATTGGCCGGGTCATTAATCCAGCCTAGGCCCCCGGCCGCCAGGGCGGCCTTTAAATCTTCTCGATCGCAGTCAAGCAGGGGCCGCAAAACAAACAGGCCGCGCCCTTCTGGCCAGACCGGAGACGGCGACCAGGCCCGCAATTGCCCTAGATTGGCACCGCGGTTTCGCATCCAGTCAGCCTCAGCCCGGTCATTGCGCGTATGCCCCAGGACCAGAACCCTTGCGCCGTGCTGGCGGGCCGCCCTTGCCAAGAGCCTGTGGCGGGCCTGGCGGGCTAGGGCGGTTAGGCCGGTATCGCTAAAGGGCCTATTTTCGGCCCAGACAAGGGCCACCGGCTCGGCCCCAAGCCTTGAAGCCATTTTGGCGCAATCGGCGGTCCAGGCCCGGGATTGGGCTTGGAGGTCATGATCAACCGTCATGGCCAGAACCCGGCGGCCATGGGGCCTGGCAAAGGCCAGGGTCGCCACTAGGGCCGCTAGACTGTCGCTGCCGCCAGAAAACCCAACCGCGATCGGCGCGTCTGACCCGCCATCAAGATATTGCGACAGGCACGGGCCTGGCGGATCATCCGGGCCTAGCGGCACTGGGCCTTGGTGCGGGCCAGGGCCGCACGGCTGGCGAGGGCGGGGGCCGGCTTTGGAAAGCGGCGCGCAAACTCATCCAGCGCGCTGCAGGCATCGGCCGGTTTTTTCAAGGCAATCAGCGACAAGGACAGCTTGACCACCGCATCCGGGGCCCAGGGGGTGGCGGGCCAACCGCGCAGGGCGCCAATATAGGCCCCCGCCGCCTCGGCATAGGCGTCCTGGACATACAGGGTCTCGCCCAGCCAATAGCGGGCCTCCGGCGCATTGGCCGCCGTGTCGCCATAGCGGGTGACATAATCGCGCAAGGCATTGGAGGCATCGACATATTGGCCATCCAAAAGCAGTTGCCGAGCGGCCGCATAGGCCTGGTCAGCGGGACCCAGCTTGATGGCGGGCGCAGCCTTGGCCACGGGCTTGGCCGGCTCAGGCTTGGGCATGGGCATGGGAGCTGGAAGCGGCGCTGGCGCAGGCGCGGTCTGCGGCTTGGCAGCCTCAATCTGCAGTGGCGCCGCCTCTTGCGCCACAGGCTTGGGCATGGGTTGCAATGCGGGGATAGGTGCCGTTTCGGTTTGCGCTGGTGCGGTCTCAATGCTTAGCGGCACAAGCGGGCCCGTGGGCAGGGGCACTGGCGCGGGCGGCGCATTGACCAGTTTCAAGGCCGCCAATTCCGCGCGGGCCTGGTCAAGATCATGGGTCAAGGTCTCGATCTGGCCATTCATCTGACGCAGGGTCTGGTCTAGATCATCAATCCTTGACCTTAGGCCGACAAGCTCTGGATCGGGACCAGCGTCCTTGATCTCGACCGGCTTGCCGGTGCTGCGGGCTTGCAGGACAATATCCCGGACCTCTTTTAAATCCCGCTCTAGGCGCAGTATGCGGCGCTCGGCCGCGACCGGGTCCTGTTGGGCCCAAACCGGGGCGACCACACAAAACATCAGCCCCGCCGCCAAGATCAAACTCGAGATGGGACTTGGTCTTATCATGGTCAAGTTTCCTAGAGGCCTTGTCGAATGGGTCAGGACCGAACCCTTAGGCCACGGCCCTGACCCCTCAGTGTTATTGGGCCGCGCCGGCCGTAATGACCGTGTGGCCATTGCGGTTTTGGGCCCAGGCCTCTTCCGTGGAGCCCTCATTGATCGGGCGTTCCTTACCAAAGGAAACCGTCTCGATTCGGTTGCCCGCCATGCCCCGGCTGACCAGGTAATCGCGGACCGAATTGGCCCGGCGCGCGGCAAGAGCAAAATTGTATTCGCGGGTTCCGCGCTCATCCGCATTGCCCTCAATACGGACCTGCACCATCGGATAGCGCACCAGCCAAGCGGCCTGTGCATCCAAAACCGAGGCACCATCTGGGCGCAGCGTGTAGGAATCAAAATCGAAAAACACGCGATCATTCGCATGGATCAGAAAATCTTGGATCGATCCTGGCACCGGACCTGTGGGCCGAGGGGCTGCGATCGGTGGCGGTGGCGGCGGCGGAGCGGGTTGCTCGACATATTGGCGGGCGGGTGCGGCCGGGGGTGGGCCCTTGGTCGTGCAGGCCGCCAGGCTGGCGGTAGTCAAGACGATCAGGGCCAATCGCATAGCAGACTTGGTAGTGATCATGACGAGCTCTCCTTCACAGTTTGCGGACGCCAACGGTAAGGACTGGATAGGTGGCTAGGGTGATTAATCCCTTAACGACACCCATCGAATGGCGTTCGTTCAAACCCTATTATGATCCGTTAAGAATGCCACGACCAAAAATGGGTCGGGGGCCTATTTGCGCGACTATTCTAGCAGGGGCGACCAGGCGGGGTCAGAGCCCGAGCCCGCATAGGGCGCTGGTCGCTCGCCCCGACCACTTAGATCGACCGTCCAAAGCTTTGAATTGCCGCCCATGGTCTCGCGCGTGAACATTAAGACCCGGCCATTCGGCGCCCAGCTTGGGCCCTCATCGAGATAGCTGGAGGTCAAGAGCCGCTCGTCGCTGCCATCGGGCCGCATAACGCCAATATGAAACTCACCGCCGGCCTGTTTGGTAAAGGCGATAAAATCCCCCCTTGGGCTCCAGACCGGGGTCATATAGCGCCCCTGTGCATAGGACAGACGCTTCACGCCGGTGCCATCCGCCCGCATAATATAGAGCTGCGGGCTACCGCCGCGATCGGAATTAAACACAATCTGTTTGCCATCGGGCGAAAACGACGGCGAGGTGTCAATCGCAGGGTCAGTGGTTAGCCGCGCGGCAACCCGGGTGCTAAGATCCATCAGAAAGATGTCGCTATTGCCTGCGCGCTCGACCGAAAACGCCACCTTCTTGCCGTCGGGCGAGAACCGCGGCGCAAACACCATGCCCGAATACTGGCCAAGGGTCTCCTGACGGCCGGTTTCGATATTGAGCAAATAGACGCTGGCCCCATTATCGCGCAGGGCCATATAGGTCAGTTGCTGACTGGTTGAGGAATAGCGCGGCGTCATGACCATGGCCGAGCCATTGGTCAGATAACTGGGATTAGCCCCGTCCTGATCCATAATCGCCAAGCGCTTGATCCTGGCCCTTTTGGGGCCGCTCTCGGCGACAAACACCACGCGGGTATCGAAATAGCCCTTTTCGCCCGTCAGGCGCTCATAGACAGCGTCCGAAATCTTGTGCGCCACCCGTCGCCAGTTTTCAGGCGTGGCGGTAAATTGAAGACCCAAGAGCTGCTGTTCGGAAAACACGTCCCAAAGCCGAAAATCGACCCGAATCTGGCCATCGGCATCCATCGTGACCTGACCGTTGATCAGGGCCTGGGCGCTGATCGATTTCCAATCAGCAAACCTAGGCTGGACATTGACATCAAGGCCGCCCGGGGCAAACCCCGCCGGGTTAAGCGGTTTGAAAAAGCCCGATCGTTCCAGATTGGCCGAAACAACCTTGGCAATATCGCTGCCATAGGGGCCTTGGCCGGTAAAGGTCGGCACGGCCAAGGGCAGGGGCTGCAATGTGCCCTGATTGATCTGAATCTCGATTTCAGCGCGGGCCGGGCCAAGCACGCCTAGACCCAGCACCGCCGCCAACAGCGCCAATACAACAGACCTAGCCTTGCGCATTGCAAACATCCTTAAATCCCCGCTCAATAACCCCGGCAAATTTGCCGGGCGTCAAACGACACGACGAATGACCGCCAATCGGCATAGGTCTCGGCGGGCAATTCCGCATAGGGCGCGGCCCTTGCCACCGCCGTCAAGGCCCGTGTGCCGGCCGCCTGCAAAACCCCATCGCCCGATTGCAGTATTCTTTGCTCATCGATCAGATTGGCCCGGATCAGCCGCCCGCCCGGGGCCAGGGTCAATCGCACCTTGACGACGATATTTGCCGCCCCCTCCACACCGCAATTGGGATTCCAAAGCCTGGCTAGGCGCGCGCTAATGGCCTGCAAAACATCCACGGTCGAGGCGCGGCCCTCGCCTATGGCCGGACGCATGACCAGATCGGTCTGGCTACGGCTAGGCCCCTGGGCCGCGGAGGACGGGCGACTGGGCTGGGGCGGCGCGGCCGGTCGGATACGGCTGGCAAGCGCCTCAAGGTCGAGGCTGGGCGCAGGCCTTGGCGGAACCGGTCTTGGCGAGGGGGAAAGAAACGGCTGCGGGATCGGCAGCGGCTTGAGCGCGGCCACAGGAGCGGGGTCTGGCCTTGGCAAGGCCGTGGGCACAGGCATTGGGCGGGGGATCGGCAAGGGCGGCTGGGCCTGGGCCGGGGCGTCTAGATCCGGTTTTTCGGTCGCCGCCTCTATCACGGCCTCCGCCTGCAGGGCGGCACTGACATCGGTAATCGGTCCGGTAGAGATCACCGTCACCGGCGTTATCGCCAAAACCTTTGGCGGCGGCTTTAGCCACGGCCAAGCCACCAGCCCCGCCGCCAGCACGCTCAGATGCAGGACGATGGAGAGGCTAGGCGCCAGATAGGACCGTGACGGGGCTTGACGCATGGCCAGATCAGGGCCTTGCCGAAACAGATTTTGGGGCCTCAAAAACCTTACCCGAGCTTGGCCCGCCAATATCGGTGATCAGACCGATTGAGCTGAAGCCCGAGCGCGACAGGCTGGCCATGACCTGGGCAACCAGGGCATAAGGCGCCTTGCCATCGGCCCGCACAAACACCGGCCGCGGCGCACCCGTGCCGTTCAAGGCGCTCATGCGCGGGGCCAATTGATCAAAGCCGACCAGCTGGTCCTGGACAAAAATCTTGCCATCGGCGGACAGGCTGACGGTTAAGGGCTGATCCTGATCATTTAGTGCCCCGGCCTCGGTCTTGGGCAGTTCCACCGGTACCCCGACGGTCAAGAGCGGGGCTGCGACCATAAACACGATCAAGAGCACCAGCATGACATCGACCATGGGCGTGACATTGATCTCGGACAGGGCGCTGCGCCGGGCGCGGCGGCG
>CANGEH010000053.1 GCA_947452665.1 Caulobacteraceae bacterium | reverse complement strand
GTTTTGGGCGACGAAATTGCCAACCACTGGATCATAACCAAGCTGCGCAGCGCAGAAGGCTTGAATTTCAGGGGTCAGGGTACGGGGCGCACCGGTGCTGAGGGTAACCGTGGTGCAGGGATCCTTAATTGAGGGGAAGCCCTGGTCGCCGGCCTGATAGAGTTCAAACACCGAAGGGGCGCGGCTGGCGCGTTGGAAGCTGGTCCGGATCTTCAGGTCGGAAACCGGCTTGTATTCCAAGGACGCCTTATAGCTGCTGACGCCGCCAACCGACGAATAATCGGAATAGCGTGCGCCTAGTTCCAGGCCCAGATACTGGATCAGGGGCTGGTTGGCGATCAAGGGCACCAAGGCTTCGCCATAGACTTCGGTTGCGCTGGAGGCACCACCGACTGGCTTTTCAGCATTGAAGCCATAGATGTCACCGGCCGCCTTGGCCGCGTCAGGCGTATAGCCCAGGCTGTCACGGCGATATTCAGCACCAATCGCCACTGACAAGTCACCGGCTGGAAGCTTCACAACAGGACCCGAGGCATTGAAGGCCACGGCTTGGCGTTCAAAAATGGTCTTGTCGGAGAAGTTCAGACGGATGAAGTTTGCCGCCTGTGGCGTAATATTGCCCGCACCAAACAGATTGATCGGCACGCAGGTTGGGTAGATCGCCAAGGACGAGGCAGCACAAGTCGTCTGGGAAGACCCTTCGCCGACGGCCAGAGCGGCGCTCAGGCGCGAGCGCGAGACGTCGTTCTTGATGTCGGTGCCAAATTCGGTACGGCCATAGCTGTAATAGGCGTCGGTCTTCCAATCATGACCCAGATCACCCTTCAGACCAGCGGTGAACTGATAGAGGTGGGAGTCATTATTTTGCACCCGGGCGCCAATTTCGGCCATCCGGCGCGACAGATCCATATCCGCCGTAGGATTCGTCCGGGTCGCCAAGATATCGGCAAGCGAGGAAGACACAAAAGCGTTGTTGTAAGGGATCTTGATATTGGTGGCTGGTGTCGGAGCCAGCTGCGAATTGTTGCGGCTGTTGGTATAGAAGGTCTCGGCATACGCCTCTAGGTTCGCATTAATGTCATAATGCGCCATGAAGGCCATATTGAAGCGCTGACCGGGCGACATCAAGGGATTGACGGGCGAGAAGTTGTAACGGTCGGTGCCGGGTGCCAGGCTGAAATCGTTCACGAACAGACGCGCCGAACCATCTTGGTTAAAGGCATAACGCTTGTTGGTCGTTGGGTCCGCCCAAGGATTGATGCCGACCAGATTCAGGCCACTATTAATGCCCGTGCCCGAACCACCATCGACATGGACCAAGGACCATGCGCGGTCGGCGTTTGGCAGGACCTGGTTGCGGTCAGAATAGCTGACAAAACCGGTGACATTGCCCTTACCTTCGGCCGAATTCATGCCGAAGATCAGCGACATATCGGAACGCTCGCCATCGCTCAAGCCCGACTTGCCATACTTGCCGGTAAATTCCAGGCCTTGGAAGTTTTGCTTCAGCTGGAAGTTCACCACGCCGGCCAGTGCGTCAGAACCGTAAACGGCAGAGGCGCCGCCGGTGACGATCTCGACCTTTTCGATCAGGCTGGTGGGGATATTGTTCAGGTCAACCGTGTTCGAACGGTTGGATGGGTTCACCCGGCGACCATTGACCAGAACCAGAGTCCGCGAAGAGCCCAGACCGCGCAGATCGACCGTGGCCGTGCCATCGGATGGATTGTTCGAAGCGGCGGTATAGCCGGGAACAACCTGTGGCAGGGCGTTCAGAATGTCTTCGACATTGCTGTTGCCAGTGGCCTTGATCACTTCAGCCGTCACGGTCGAGACCGGGCTGTTGGCGATGAAGTCCTTGCGGGCAATGCGCGAGCCGGTGACGACGATTTCTTCGACGGCAGGGGCTTGTTGTGCAAATGCGGGTGCAGTTGACAGGGTCAACGCCATTGCGCTGCCGATCATGGTGGTCGCCATCAGGCGATTACGGGTAGTTTTCATGGTCAAATTTGTATCCTCCGGCCGATACCTGCCCATCAAGGTCAGGATCTAGGCGTCCAAGGTTGGTTGCGTCCCGGGAACGAACCCCCCGGTTGGCCGGAGTAGTGGTTGTTACATTAGTCTCGTCAACACTGGCTGTGCCACAACAATAGCTATTGTGATCCTACTGTCACATGTTGGTCACAGTTACATCGCTGCAACGGACCGTGACGCCGCCTTCCCGCCCCAAGGGCTGCCCGGCGGCCAGGCTGGCGCAGCAAAACACGCGCGACCGGAGACACCGATCGCGCGTGCATTTGATCCCAAATTTGAGACGCCCTTATGTCTCAGGAAGGATTTAGAAGGTAAGGTCAAACCCTAGGCGCACTGACCGCGGCGATTGATATCCGGTTGGCTTTTTGAAATTGGGATCAATAGCGCCTGAGTCCAAATCCCCAAACTCCCAAGCATTGGTCACAGCCGAAGAATCAAGGAGATTGAATATGTCAGCGCGCAGAACCAGATTGCCACCGAGCTTCATCATGTCCTCTGGCACGGTGTAACGGACCGAAAGGTCGAGATTTTTGGTCCAATCGGTTTTAAACACCGACCCCCGAGGCGTTGGCTTCCCCTGACAATACCAAGACGCGGCGCCATAGGCCTGTGCGAACACATCGGTCGGGTGCACGCCTATGCAACCAAAGTGCTTAGGAGAAATCACCGACAGGTTGGCACCGATAACCAGGTCTGTGATCGGCGCATAGGACCCAAACACCTTAATGACATGGCCTCGATGGTTGGGCAGCAGGCCGGCGGCATAGTCAACCAGGCCCGGCTGATCAAAGTCCGTTGTGATGCCAGCATCATCCTGACCATTGTCCGATTTCACATAGCCCTCATAATTGCCCTGTGATTTGGACAAGACATAGGAGCCCTGCAAGCCCCATTTTCCGTCGAAGGCCCGCTCGAAATTCAGCTCCAAGGCCAGATATTCGCGCTTGGGCCTTGGGTATCCCATTTGAGCCGGGGTAAAGGTCACGGTTCGCAATCCGGTCTCACCGGGCAAGGGATCGCGCAACACGACGGAGGAAGGCTCACCGGGGTTAACAATCACATACTGGTGAAAGCCGTCCCAAATATCTTCGCAACCTGCAATGCCCTTGCTGGCGCAATATTTGGCGACTGCCGCATCAATCGCGACATCTTCCGAGACCCGGCCGGTCTTTCGGGCGTGAATAACCGCACCAACCCGCCATTGCGTATTAAGATTGTGCTCAATGCCGACAAGGAACTCGTCCTCATAGGTGGACTTAAGATTGCGGCTAATGGCCGACAGTGTCGGCAGGACCGAACCGTCACTCGTCACGATACACGCAATCGCACCGACCGGCGCCGACCCACCCGCCGGACATGCCGAGGCCGTCGTATAGCCTGGATTGCTGGCCTTGGTAATCAAGGACCCAAGCGCGGACGGAAGCCCGGTTTTGGGATCGATCACAAACCCGCCCGCCGGGGCATTATAGAATTCCCTAAAATACAATTCCGCCGCGCCTTGGCGGAAGGCCGTATTTGCGGCCACGGGCAGATAATAACGCCCGTAATTGGCATAGACCTTGGTGGCCTTGTCACCAAACACGTCATAGGTCACACCCACCCGAGGCGCGATCTCGTTGTCAAACGACACAAAGGTCTCGCCCGCAGCGTTTTGATTTTCAAACTGGTCGCGGCGAACGCCCAGATTTAGCGTCAAACGATCGCCAATATCCCATGAATCCTGAAGATAGAGCGCCTTATTGGTCCCGCGAAAAATGCCCCCGGTCTTGAAATAGGTGAGCTCCAGATAGTCCGATCCGGCCGGGACGCCCCGCCGATCGCTGGCCGAACCCGTGCGATATCGATAGGTCTTGCCGCCCGTCCGTGCGGAAATATGCTCCAGCGTCAAACGCTCCTCGTCGTAACCAGCACGGACATGGTGATCACCGAGCAGTTTGAAATAGACGTCAATATCGCCACGGAAGAATTCCCGCTTGGTATTTTGGGGGAAATCATTGCTGGTAGAGGTCTGCTGGCTAATCCGCTTATCCGTACCGCTGCGGATATCGAAAACATAAGGCACATTGGCAAGACCGGGGACCGTATTGTCCCGGTCCTTACTAACGCCGTAGGCCCCCGAAATCGTCAACCAATCGGTAAAGGTTCCTGTATACTTGGCGACATAATTCTTGCCGCCCTTCTCATAGTCAGTTGTGCTGTTGACGGTCGTGCCAATGACATCCTTGCCCGATGCATTTGAGTAGCTATAGCTCTTACGCTTTGTTACTCGCGTCGTATCGAAAAAGGTTAGTTCAAGCCTTTGACGGTCGGTAATCAAACCATCCAGTTTAAATCCATAAAATGGATTATTCTCTTTTTCGACACTATAGCTTGCGCCCGTTATGCTTGCGAGCTTGGCCTCATTATCTTGAACCTGGGCGAGCCCATAAAAGAACAAGTGGTCCGGAATAATAGGACCGCTGGCCTCAAAGCTCGCGCTGCGATTATCGGTTTCATAAAGGTGATAGGCGCGCTGGAATGTGTCGGGTGACGTGCTTGCAAGGGACGAAGGCTCCCAATTGGTGTGCACGCTAAAATGGAAGGTATTGGAGCCCGACTTGGTGACCGCATTGATCACACCGCCTGTCGCACGGCCAAATTCCGCAGAATAGCCGCCCGTCTTAACTTCTAGGGTCTGATAAAAATCAAACGGTACGGTGGCCGCACCGATATAATTGTTAAAATTTGTGACATTCATGCCGTTAACATAATAGGCATTCTCTGCCACGGACGCGCCGGAAATTGACGGCACGGTGGCAAAATCTGTGTTGGATGAGGACCCGCCCAAGATCACCGAGGGTGCCAACAAGGTTACAGCGGTCAAGGTGCGCGCAACAGGCACCGTCTTGGTTAACTCAGCAATATTGTAAGCGCCACCGGTCGTTGTGGCCTCAAAGTCAAGTTGCCGTGTTGTACGCGACGCGGTGACAACGATCTCTTCCACGACACCAGACCGCTTCAAGGCGAACCTTATATTGGATGTGCCGCCCAATGTGACCTCTGCCTTGCCATCAGCAAGACCGTCGAACCCGTCGGCCGCCACGGCAACCGTGTATTGGCCAGTTGGCACCAGAGGCAGGCGAAATTGGCCATCCTCACTGGTTGTGAATTGCCTTTGGAATCCCTGCTTGTCAGATGTCACCGTAACCTTGGCACCGCTAATCGCCGCGCCCGACTTGTCCACGATCGTACCCACCAAGGTACCGCTGGTATAGTCTTGAGCGACGGCCTGGGTTGGAAGGATAGTCAAACTTCCCAAAATGCCGGCGGCGATCGGTAGAACCGCTGCACCGCAAATTATGGTGGTCGCCAAGAGGCGGTTGCGGGTTGAATTCTTGATCAAGACACTGCTCCCCTAGCCATAATGTTTGTAATTATAGCTATAGTTAAATGGTGACCCCGAACTCCTGTCCGGAATTACACCTAAACTTCCCGTAATGTTTGAAAGAGTCAATTTTCTATGCCTGAATATGGCAAATACAAGACGGTATTGTTACAAATCTGCAACAGTTAATAGGGTTAATTGTCGAGAGATTTGGCGAAAAATGCTGAGTTGAAATTTACGCGCGAAGGCGCACGGCTCGCGCCACCGGGGCGCGGGCCGTCTTGCCGTGCGGCGGGCCGCAGGGGCTATTGGGAAACCTTAAGCCTTGGGCTTAAGGCACAGATAGCGCGAGCGGTGCCAGTCGACGATATTATCGACCCAGCCGGTGATTTGCGGGCTGACCAGGTTCTTGTTCACATAGAAATAGATCGGGGCAATCGGGGCGTCATCCAGCATGATGGCCTCGGCCTTGCGCAGAATCTCGGCGCGCTTGAGGCCATCAACCTCATTATCGGCGGCCTTGAGCAGGGCGTCATATTGCGGGTTATTATAGTCGCCATAGTTTTGCGCGCCGGTGGCCGATTGCTGCAGATATAGAAAGCTCATGGCGTCATTATAATCGGCGATCCAGGCCGCATCGGCGACCTCGAAATCGCGCAGGCGATAGGACTGATAGGCGATCTGGCCTTCATTCTGCTCCAGCCGCGCATTGACCCCAATCTCTTTCCAGTCGGCCTGGACGGCGGGCATGAACAGCATGGGGTCGGCGCTATTGCGGTGCTTGATGGTAATGGTCAGGGGATGGCCGGGGCCATAGCCCGCGGCGGCCAATAAGGCCTTGGCCTGCGCCTGGCGCTTGGCCAGGGGCCACTGCCCCCAAAACGCCGTGGCCGGCTCTGGATAATTGGCAACGCCTGGCGGAACAAAGCTATAGGCCGACTTTTGACCGCCGCGCAGCAGCTTTTGGGTAATGAAATCGCGGTCAATCGCCATAGACAGGGCCTGGCGCACGCGCTTGTCCTTCAGGGCCGGGACATGATTATTAAAGGCCAGATAGGTGGTGCCCAGATAGGTATTGACCCGGACATAATCAGGCATCTGGCCGGGCTGGCGCAACAGGGCGATCTTGTTGGAGGCGATGTCGGTATTGGCATCCAACTCGCCGGTCTTGACCCGCTTTTGGGCCGAATTGGAATCGGTGGTTGGGTACCAGCTGATCTGGTCGGCGCAGACGGTGCTGGCCTCATAAAATAGCGGATTCTTGACCGCAACCACCCGGTCACCGAGTTTCCAGCTCTTGAGCTTAAAGGCGCCATTGCCGACAAAATGCTCGGGCTTGGTCCAGTCATCGCCCCATTTTTCGACCACATGCTTGGGGATTGGATACATGGTGTGGTGCTTGGCTAGCTCCGGCAAGAAGGGGGCCGGGTGCGACAGGCGAATTTCCAAGGTCCGCGCATTGATCGCGCGCACGCCCAACGCCGCCAAGGGCCGCGTGCCCTCATTCACTGCCTGACCATTCTCGATCACATACAAGAGCGAGGCATAGGCCGAGGCGGTCTTGGGATCCATGATCCGGCGCAGGGCAAAGACAAAGTCATCCGCCGTCACCGCTACCCCGTCTGACCATTTGGCCTCGCGCAGGTGAAAGGTCCAGGCCTTGCCATCGGCCGATACGTCCCAATGGGTGGCCATGCCGGGCACAGCCTTGCCGGCCGGATCATCCTGGGTCAGGCCCATGATCATGTCGCCAATAATGCGATCTTCCCAGGTGCCTTGGGTCTTGTGCGGGTCCAGCGATACGGGCTCCGACTGGTTGCCAAGCTCTAGGCACATTTTTCCGGCGGGACAGGGGCCGCGCTGTGACGGCGCTTGCCCGCAACCGTTAAGAACAAATGCTGCAAGGCTGATAAGGAATAGATTGCGCAACACGCAGCGGACCTTTTCAATAGGGCCAGATCAATGATCGGCGAGGAGACACGGATGACACGGTTTGGGCAGATGACAAAGCATGGGGTGGCTTGGCTTGCCCTGGGCATGACCGTTCTGGCCGGTCCGGCCCTGGCCGATGGCGCCCCGACCAAGGCGTTTCAGGCTGTAATGGATTGTCGCCCGATCGCGGATGCGGCGGCGCGGCTGGCCTGTTACGACACGGCCACGGCCGGTCTGGGCGAGGCCGAGAAAAAGGGCGACATCCTGGTCATTGACCGCGAACAGGCCGCCACCGCTCGGCGGCAGGCCTTTGGCTTTGACCTCAGCAGCCTGAATATTCTCGACAAGGTCATTCCAAAAGAAGACCTCAATGCCATCAACACCACCCTGTCGAATACTTATCTGGATGCCAATGGCAAATGGGTCATGGTGCTGGCCGACGGCGGGGTCTGGCGTCAGAGCGACAGTATCAGCCTGGCCCGCGCGCCGCATGCCGGATCGACGGTTAAGATCCGCAAAGCGGCTTTGGGCAGCTTCTTTATCAATGTCGATGGTCAATTGGCCATGCGCGCCCAGCGCAGCCGCTAGGCCCGCCCTAGCGATCCTTGGGGTCGATTGCATCGCGCAGGCCATCGCCGATAAAGTTAAAGGCCATCAAGGTCGCGACCATGGTCACCGACGGGAAGATCAAGAGCCAGGGTGCGGCCTCCATATCCTGAGCCCCTTGTGAGATCAGGGTGCCAAGGCTGGTCAGGGGCTCCTGCACCCCCATGCCCAGAAAGCTTAGAAAACTCTCGGCCAGGATCACGGCGGGTATGGTCAAGGTGACATAGACCACAACCGGGCCCAAAAGGTTGGGTATGATGTGGCGGGTAATAATGGCCGCATCGGACAGGCCGATCGTCCGCGCCGCCTCGACAAATTCGCGCGACTTGAGCGACAAGGTCTGGCCCCGGACAATCCGCGACATGGTCAGCCATTCGACCGCGCCAATCGCCAAAAAGATCAAGATCACATTGCGGCCAAACGTGACCATTAACAGGATGACAAAAAAGATGAACGGCAGCGAATAAAGCACATCGACCAGCCGCATCATGATCTCGTCAACCCGGCCGC
This sequence comes from Caulobacteraceae bacterium, assembly GCA_947452665.1. Lineage (GTDB taxonomy): Bacteria > Pseudomonadota > Alphaproteobacteria > Caulobacterales > Caulobacteraceae > CAISGS01. Next base: position 2,182 of record CANGEH010000053.1, on the reverse strand, counting down.
CCAGATAGCCGGCCGTCGCGCCCCAGATCACGCCAATCACCAAGGACACGGCCGTGGCCACCACACCTATGGCCAGTGAAACCCTAAGCCCGACCAATAATCTGGCCAAGACATCGCGGCCAAGCGAGTCGGCACCGAGCAGGTGGCCTGCCGTCAAGGGCGGGGCCCAGACGTCGTTCTTGTTGATCTGGTCATAGGCAAACGGTGTCAGCATTGGCCCGATCAGGGCCAATACGACCAGACCGGTCAGCAAGGCTGCACTAACCACAGCGGCGCGATTGGCCAAGAGGCGACGCAGGGCATCATCCCATAGGCTGCGACCCGAGATGGCCGGGGTGTTGGGGGTTACAGAGGCGGCGCTCATGACAGTTTCACCCGGGGATCCAGCAAGGCATAAATAATGTCCGCCAACAGATTAAGCAGCAAGATCAGGCCGGCATAGACAATCACCACCCCCATCACCACCGTATAATCGCGCTGCAGGGCCCCGATGATAAAGCTCTTGCCAAGACCGGGCAGGCTGAAAATCTTTTCGATGACGAGCGAGCCGGTGAGCAAACCCGCACAGGCCGGACCCAGATAACTGACCAGTGGCAGGACAGCGGCGCGCAAGGCATGGCCAAACACGATCCTATGCTCCGGCAGGCCCCTAGCCCTAGCGGTACGCACATAATTGGAGCGCAGGACCTCGATCATTCCAGCCCGGGTCAGACGCGAAATTATGGCAATCTGCGGCAGGGCCAGCACGGTGACTGGCAAGATTAGGCTGCGCACCCCATTTAGGCCCGCCGTCGGCAACCAGCCAAGCTTGGCAGCAAACACGAGCACCAGGAGCGGCGCGGTAACAAAGGTTGGGATACACACACCCAAGACCGCCACAGTCATGGTCAGGTTGTCGATCAGCTTATTTTGCCTAAGCGCTGCCATGACGCCGAGCAAGACGCCGATAAGGCAGGCCAGAGTCAGGGCCGATAATCCAATCACAGCGCTTGTTGGCAGGCCTTCCTTAATCAGGTCCAGAACCGACTTATCCTGATATTTCAAGGATGGGCCCAGATCGCCTTGCAAAACATTGCCCAGATAGGTCAGATATTGCTCACCCAAGGGCCGGTCCATGCCATACTTGGCCATGATATTGCGTTCCACCTGGGCTGGAAGCTTGCGGTCCGTATCAAACGGATTGCCCGGCGCGGCCCGCATCATGAAAAAGGCGGCTGTAATGACCAAAAACAGGGTCGGGACCGCAACCCATAGACGGCGAAACAAAAATCGGATCATTAATAGGCCCATAAAGGCCTGATTTCAGGCCGGAATCGTCGGTTAAGGTTTCATTGCCCTTGAGCCTTGTCAACAAAGCGGGCCTTCAATTCGTGACGGGAGAACAATCAGCATGACCCAGTTTCTCAAGGTGACCGACCAGTTTTCGGTTTCGCCGCAAATCACGCTGGCGGATATGGCCAGTGCCGCCGAGCAAGGCTTTGTGCTGGTGATCAATAATCGTCCCGATGGCGAGGACCCCAGCCAGCCCTCCAGCGCCCAGATGCAGACCGCAGCCGAGGCCGCCGGGCTTGGCTATGTGCATATTCCCGTGGTCGGCGGCCCAACGCCCGACCAGGTCGAGCAGGTGCGCCAGACGATCGACCAAACCGATGGCCCGGTTCTGGCCTTTTGCCGCTCTGGCACGCGCTCAATCGTCACCTGGTCGATCGGCCAGGCCTTGAGCGGCGAGCGCACGCCCGCCGAACTGATCGGGCTTGGTGCCGTTGCAGGCTATGACCTATCCAGCGTGCTGAGGCGCTAGTCCCATGATCCCGTTTGTGCGCGACATTCAGTTTGAATATGGCAAGGTCGATCAGGTCTCGCCGCTGATCCGGCGGGTGATTGCCAATAATCCAGGCCCCTTCACCTTTACCGGCACCGGCACCTATATCATTGGCAAGGGCCAGGTTGCGGTGATTGATCCGGGCCCGGACATGGATGACCATTTGGAGGCCGTACTCGCCGCCCTTGAAGGCGAAACGGTCAGCCATATTCTGATCACGCACAATCATCTGGACCATTCGCCGCTCGCTAGGCCCTTGGCTGCGCGGACAGGTGCGAAAATCTATTCCAAGCCGATTGCCGCCAAGGCCCAAGATAGCGACGTGGTTACGGAAGCGGGCGATGATGAGGGTTTTCAGCC
>CANGEH010000052.1 GCA_947452665.1 Caulobacteraceae bacterium | reverse complement strand
GCGGTCCCCAGCCCAGAACACCACATCGCCCTCGGCCAAAAGATTGGCGGTTAGGGCCTTTTGATAGGTCGCGCTCATGCCTGGGCTCGCTCAAATTCGGGAAGGATTTCGGCCAGATCGCTGGCCAGGGCCGCCACCTCGCCAATGATAAGTATGGCGGGGCCATCAAGCGCACTAACCGCCGTGGCCAGATCGCCCAGTCGCGTCAGGACCCGGGCCTCATGCGCTAGGCTGGCATTTTCGACCACCAGCACCGGCGTTGCCGCGTCTCGGCCCGCCTGCATCAGGCGCGCGGCAATAAGGGGCGCGGTCGACAGGCCCATATAGACTACTACTGTGTGATTGGCTGTGGCCAGCGCGGTCCAGTCTAGGTCCGGCTCCTGGCCCTTGGCCGCATGGCCGGTGACAAAGGTCACTGACTGGGCAAGACCGCGATGGGTCAGGGGCGCGCCCGCACGGGCACTGGCGGCCAGGGCCGCACTGACGCCCGGCACCACCTCAACCTCAAGGCCAGCGGCGCGGCAGGCCAGCATTTCTTCGCCGCCGCGGCCAAACACAAATGGATCACCGCCCTTGAGCCGGACCACTTTTAGCCCCTCAAGACCAAGCGCGACCAAGAGCGCATTAATATCGTCTTGCGGCAGGGTGTGGCGCGACTTGCGCTTGCCCACATCAATCAGGCGGGCCTGGGGTCCAGCCAGGGCCAGCACAGCGGGCGGCGTCAGACGATCATGCACCACCACATCGGCGCCTTGCAAAAGCCGAAGCGCCTTAATGGTCAAGAGGTCGGGATCCCCAGGACCTGCCCCCACCAACCAGACCTGACCACACGGCCGCGCGCGCGGCGCAGAGGGATCAGAGCTTAAAACAACCAGACCTCGGGCCATAAGCCGCGGTATCCTTCAACCAAAACCCTAGCCAATACCGCCAAGCAGCGCTTGCTAGCACAAAAAACGCGTTTTGCGGGGCGAACCGCATAGGTCCGCCCCGCAATAGGTTCCAGAACGAAAGGGCCGTAACGCAATGGAACAGTTGCAAAATGGTCCCGAGCCTGCCAATTCGCAATCCAAGACTTCTGCCCAGGGGTTTAGGAAAACTATGGACCGCCGCCGCCTACCACCGCTCAATGCCCTGCGCGCCTTTGAGGCGGCCGCCCGCCATCTGAATTTCAGCCGCGCGGCAGAAGAACTGTCGGTCACGCCCGGCGCGGTTAGCCAACAGATTCAGAACCTCGAAGACTTTATCGGCGCATCCCTATTTCGGCGCACGCCAAAGGGGCTATTGCTGACCGACGCAGCGCAAATCGCCCTGCCCGCCCTGCGCGAAGCCTTTGACCGCTTGGCAGAAGCCGCCTCCATGCTCACCGCCGCCGTCGATGGTCGCCGCCTGACGGTTTCGGTCGCCCCGTCCTTTGCCGCCAAGTGGCTAGTGCCACGGCTTGGCCGGTTTGAAGCCGCCCACCCCCAGATCGATGTCTGGGTCTCAGCCGGGCTAGAGCTGGTCGATTTTGCCGGCGGCGAGGTCGATATTGCCATCCGCTATGGCTCTGGCCGCTATGTCGGGCTTGAAGTGCACCGCCTGATGCAGGAGACGGTGATTGCGGTCGCCAGCCCAGAATTTCTGCAGGCCCACCCCTTGGCCGAATTGTCGGACCTGACTGGCCAGATCCTTTTGCACGACGGCTCGCCCGATGCTGATGAAAGCTGTCCAGACTGGACCATGTGGCTGGCGGCACGGGGGGTAAAGGGCATGGATGGTTCACGCGGCCCGCGCTTTAACCAGTCCTCCTTGGTGATTGAGGCCGCCGTCGGCGGGCGCGGCGTGGCCCTGGCCAAGCGCGCCCTAGCCCAGGCCGATATTGATGCTGGGCGGCTGGTGGCGCCGTTCCAGATCGCCACAGCCGTCGATTTTGCCTATTATCTTGTTCACCCCAAGACCAAGGGCCGCCTGCCCCAGGTCAAGGCCTTTATCGCCTGGCTAACGGCGGAAGCTGAAGCCCACGAGGCCGCCTTGCGCAGCCTCGATAATGGCGCCGGAATCTAGGACCCCATGACCCCCACGTCAAAAGCCCCCAGTGACTGCCAATCCATGGCCGATGTGCGCCAAGGCGTTGATGCCCTCGACCGCGAACTGGTCGCCCTGCTTACCCGCCGCCAAGCCTATATGGACGCCGCCGCCCGCATCAAGCCCGCGCGCACCGGCGTGCGCGATGTCGCCCGGATCGAGGATGTGGTGGCCAAGGTCTTGGCCGAAGCCGCCAAGACCGGCCTGTCCCCAGCCATTGCCGCGCCCCTATGGCGGCTCTTGATCGATCGCAGCATTGCCTATGAGCTTGGCGTCTGGGACCGTCTGCGCGCCAAATAGGCCGTGATCGCCGCAGGCCCCGCCCGGGCCATTTCGATTATTCCCATAAGGCGCAAACACACGCTTGCCATACCCGTTATTTAGCGTATGTATCGCGCCCTCGCTGCTGCCACACATTCTGGCCAGCCGGTGGGGTGCATAGCTCAGTTGGTAGAGCAGCTGACTCTTAATCAGCGGGTCGTAGGTTCGAATCCTACTGCACCCACCATTTTTTCTTTTGAAATTGGGTGGTTATTGGGGCAGGGCCTAAGGGTCCAGACGGGTCTTTGGCGCGGGGGACCACCGATTTTTTAGCAACTTGCAGAATTTTGTTCAAAGGCTTAGCCGAGGCAGCAAATTTTGTAATTTTCCATGCCCCTTTCGACCAACGACATAGCCAATGCGATGGCACATGACGTGACCCCAATATCTCATCCAGCCATAATGAGAGTCCTATCGTAATTTGAGCCTTCGTTGATGTGTATGGCAAGAGGCGTCCGCGCGGAGCCTTCGGGCTGCGAAACGCGGTCGCCGGTAACACCGGATAAGGCCCTGGCACAAGGCTATGACGCCATCAAAATGGCGGGATCAAAACCACTTAACAAGCAAAAGCCAAAAACTGAGTTTAATACTCTGGCACAGACCATTGGTTACAAGCCGCTGGCAATACGCGCCTGTAGCTCCGGGCCTACCCGCTTAAAGCCCAACATTCGTGCCGCTGATCGGACAAGCTCGGCGTCATCGCCTCCTGCATTGTCTTCTCTCGCCAGCCGCAATGCCTCGCGGATTTCCAATATGGAAATGGCGACCGGCAGAAAAAACAACCACTACCGATCCGACCTTGAGACATCATAGTGCTCACCCAACCAGCAGGGGAACTCGGCTATGACTGCTCCGTTTCATTGATAAGCATCGGATTGCCTTTGATCACACGATCCCTGGGCGGCTCAGTTTGGCTCTATTTTCAAACACGGTGTTTCGGTTGCTATTGACTTGGGGTCCTGGCTGTTTGCTCAATGTGGTTCGCGCAATTTTGCTCGGACAGAAAAGGCCCCGCGGATGAGTTTTGACGATTATGCCCGATATGATGCGCTTGGGCTCGCAGAACTGGTTCAAAAGGGTGAGGTCTCTGCGCTTGAGCTTGTTGATGCGGCGATTGAGCGGATCGAGCGGCATAATGGTGCCCTTAATGCCGTTGTCTATAAGGCCTATGACGAGGCCCGCCAGGTGGCTAAGAGCGACTTGCCCGCAGGCCCTTTCCGGGGCGTGCCCTTCCTGATCAAGGATCTCGGTGCGCAGGTGCAAGGTTGGCCCCGCACGTCAGGCTCACTTTTTGCCCAGGTCGCTTCTGATAATGAGGATAGCGAACTCGTCCGTCGTTATCGCGCTGCAGGCGTAGTGCTGCTGGGCAAGACCAATACGCCCGAATTTGGCATTCCCGGCGTTACCAATTCGGAACGTTTGGGGCCCTGTGGGAACCCGTGGAATCCGGAGCATATTTCTGGCGGCTCTAGCGGCGGCGCTGCGGCGGCTACGGCGTCGGGTATGGTGCCGATGGCGCATGCCAGCGACGGGCTAGGATCCATCCGGATTCCCGCCGCCAATTGTGGGTTGGTGGGCATGAAGACCACCCGCGACCGCACCCCTATCTGCGAAATTACAGACGGCGCCGTAGGGTTTTCGGTCCATCACGTGGTCAGCCGAACAGTGCGAGACAGCGCCGCCATGCTGGACGCCACCGGCTATGCCCAGCCTGGCGACCCATTTCAGGCCCCGGCCAAGGCTGGTCCGTATTTGGAGGATGTTTCGAGATCGCCAGGTCGGTTGCGGATCGCATGGTCGGCTGAGACCCCGAGTGGGCGGCCCATGTCGGACGAGATGATCAAGGCCCTGCATGACACGGTCGCAACGCTCGAGGCCCTAGGCCATGAAGTGTTCGAGCAGGGTCTTGGCATTGATTATCGGCTTCTCTATCGGTCACAGAGTTTGGTTAGCGCGTCGAATTTCTCGGCCACAATCCAGCGTTGGATTGACCAACTGGGCCGCCAGCCCAATGAGTCGGAGCTGGGTGCGCTGGCCCAGCGCGGCTGGGAGGCCGGCTTGAAAATCACGGGCCAGCAAGCGCTCTGGGGCTGGCAACAGCTTCGCCTAATCAATCGCCAGATTCTGAGCCGGTTCGAGACATTTGATGTATTTTTAACCCCCACTATGTCGACAACATCACCGCGCCTTGACTGGCTAGACCCGATAACGGTTCCGGTTAAGGAATTCGACCGGCGTCAGGCCGAGACCTATGGGACCACCCCGCCGTTCAACTTCACCGGACAGCCGTCCTTGTCCCTGCCCTTGTGGCAATCGGCTGAGGGGCTGCCCATGGGCATGATGTTTACAGGGCGCTTTGCCGACGAAGCGACCCTTTTTAGGCTCGCTGGACAGTTGGAAAAGGAACTTCCTTGGTGTGATCGCCGCCCTCCGATCTGGAACTGATGCGGCGCCATGGGGAATTGTGTAAGCCCGTTTAGCGTTAAAGCTTCGAGCTGATACTGGGGAGGATCTGCACGCGCCGGATTTGAAGCCAGACATGGCGCGGTACGGCCTCCCCTTTTTCAGGCGCGAAGGCCTAGCCATAGACAAGCCCTAAGGCCCGGTCATGCCTTAGGGCGCGATGATTTGCGGCGGGCAAAGATGAGCAGAAATAGTGGCAAGGCCAGATAGGGCAGGATAACCGCAGCGGCTAGGGCAGCGGCGGGGTTGGACTCGCTGCGCGATCCGAACCAGGCATAGGCAAAACCAACGCCCAGGCTTCCGATCAGGTTGGAGGCCAGGAATTTCGAGACCGTCATTTTTGTCATGCCGGCCAAGCAGGCCAAGACTTCCGGAACCGCCGGCAACCAGCGCGACAGGGCGATCGCCCAAAAGCCGTAGCGCTCGAAAAAGCCGGTCAAGCGGCCAATTTCCTGATCACCCGCGATCCATTTGGCCGCGCCCGGGCCGATCAGGCGGCAAACGCCATAGCCAATCAGGGCCGCCAGGAAACTGGCCGCCGCCGCGATCAGGCCGCCCCCCAAGGCGCCATAGATCAGGCCCAAGGCTGCCATGATCGCTGGAGACGGGATGGGGATGACCAGGTCGGCACAGATCAGGCCCACCGCCATGGCCCAGGCCCACACGCCCTGCGCCCGCAAGACCTCCAGCGCCTTGGCACCGTCCAGTAAGGCATCATAACGGTGCCCGACCAAGAGGGCCGGTATGGCCAAGGCCGCCATAATCAGCAGCACAAGCGCGCCGATGCGAACAATACCGGTCATAACAAATCCCCCAGACAAGGCGCTGCCCCCATCAAGATCGCCAAGAGCCGATGGGTTTGGCGCAACGCCTTTATTCTCCCTTGCCTCTAGAGGGTTTGCGCGCGCCGCGCCAGTAGGCCTTGTCTAACTTACAAAGCCTTCGCCTGCGGCAACTGGGCTATGACTGGAACGCGCCTAGGGTGCAATCTGCTCTTGAATTTGATCTAGATTTGATCACAGTCTGGTAGTCAGAGCCTAGGATAAGGACCGCGATGGAGATCTTGATCAAGGGGTGTTGGATCGCACTGGCCGCGATCCATCTTGGCCCAGCCGCCATGGCTTTTCGGCCAAGCCTGGTGAAAACCCTTTATGGTCTGGAGGCGGGGGGCCCCTTGGCCGTGTTATTGACCCATCGCGGCGTCCTTTTTCTGGCTGTGATGGGGGTCTGTATCCTGGCAGCGCTCGATCCGGGTGCGCGTCGCGGCGCAGCATTGGTTACGGCGATCAGCGTGCTTGGCTTCTTGATCGTTTATGCTCGGGCGGGATTTCCGACGGGCGCGCTTAGGTCCATCGCCCGGGTTGATGTCATTGCGGTTCTTCCCTTGGCGCTGGTGATTTTTGACGCCGGGTTTCGCGCAAAAGGCTGAGTAAGCGCGATCGTGTTGCGAATGGGAGCGGTGAAGATGAAGGGTGGATGCCATTGCGGAGCTATTCGCTATGCTGTGACGGGCGAACCAATAACCCATGCGCTTTGCCATTGCAGCGACTGCCGTCGCCATGCTGGCGCGCCAATGGTCGGTTGGGCCATGGTCCAAGAAGGCCAGTTGACCATCACCCGGGGGCAGACCAAGATTTATGCCTCGTCTGAGCATGGTCGGCGTCTGTTTTGCCAAGATTGCGGCACCAGCCTTTTCTATACCAATGCGCAAATCCTGCCCGGCATTATCGATATTCAGTCATGCACATTGGATGAGCCCGATCACCTGCCTGCCCAGTGCCATATTCAAACGGCAGAGCGGATCTCATGGTTGGCAAAAAATGACGACCTGCCGCAATTTGAACGGTTCCCACCGGGCTAGGCCGATTGACCATGCACCGTTACCTCCAAGGTTATTGCCTAAGGCGCCATTCGCCCGATAGTCTGGTTTAAACTAGACCCTTTGGAGCACTCATCATGACCGCATTTCGGACCCTGCTTGTTTTAATCTTCGCCGCCCTAACGACCTATACGGTCCTGGTGATCGGTTCTGAGGGCTGGAACCTGCTGGGTGTCTTCTTCGCCGACATGGTCAAGATGCAGTGGCCCGGCCAGTTCAATCTGGATTTCATGTTCATGCTGACCTTGTCTGGCCTGTGGGTGGCGTGGCGCCATCAGTTCAAGGCGGCGGGTCTTGGCCTAGGCGTGCTGGCGTTTTTTGGCGGGGCCTTATTCCTGAGTGTCTATCTCTTTATCCAGACCTTGCGCGCCAAGGGCGATATGCGCGTGGTCTTGCTGGGCGAGGCGCGCGCGCAAGGCTGAACCGCAAATGCGCCGCTAGACCCGCACCCCCTGCCCGCCTAAGCTAGGCCCAAATCAAATGGGAGGCGGACATGGATCTTCAGCTTAAGGCAAAGAACGCGGTTATATTGGGTGGCACGCGCGGCATTGGCCGGGCTATTGCCGAGACCCTGGCCAAGGAAGGCACCAATGTCGCCCTTTGCGCGCGTAATGCCGACCAGGTGGCCGAGGCGGTTGCGGCCCTGAAGGCCTTGGGCGTCAAGGCCACGGGGGCCAGTGTCGATATACTCGACGGTGCGGCGCTTAAAAGCTGGATCACGGCAGCGGGTGAAGAGCTTGGCGGCATTGATGTGCTGGTGTCCAATGCCGGGGCCATGGCCCAAGGCGCTGATCCGGCGTCCTGGAACCAGAACTTCCAGCTTGATGTGCTGGGCATGGTCAATGCGTTCGATGCCGCAAAGCCGTTTTTGAAAAAGGCCGCTGCCGAGCATGGCGATGCGTCCTTTGTCGTGATCTCCTCGATCTCGGCGGCCGAAACCGATAATGCCAGCTCTTATGGCCCGATCAAGGCGGCCCTGATCCATTTTGCCAAGGGCCTGGCCCGGCAATATGCCAGCCAGCATATCCGCACCAATGTGGTCTCGCCGGGCACGGTCTATTTTGAAGGCGGGGTGTGGAATACGATCGAGACCAATATGCCCGAAATGTTCAAGACCGCCATGGCGCGCAACCCCATGGGCCGCATGGCGACGCCGCAAGACATTGCCAATGCCGCTGTATTCCTCAGCAGCCCCCTGTCCAGCTTTACCAGCGGCATTAATATGGTGGTGGATGGGGCCTTAAGCCGCCGGGTCAATTTCTAAAGATCGTCCGGATAAAGCCCCCGCCAAAAGGCGCAATTATGCTCGGCCCCGGCATTGAACGTGCCGGTGGCCCCTGGGACAAGGCGCAGGACAGTGGCGTCGGACTGGTAAGGGGCCCAGACCGGCGCACCCGAGGCGCTGGGCTTGCCGGTGCGCACAAACGCGCTCCAATAGGCCACCATCTGCTCGGCGAGAGCTTGCGACGGTGCGGCAAGATTTGGCCCGTCGAGTTTGGATTTATTTGAAAAATTGGGAAAAAAATAAGGCAGTTCCGCAGAGTGCACGGCGCCCATTTCAAACCCGGCATAATCGGTGACCAGCGGCGCAGCCCGGTCGGCAAATTCATACTGATAGACGGGGGTCCAGGCCTTGGCCAGATCGGCCGTCTTTAAGAACACGCAATAGTTCAGACCCACGCCCGGCATATAGTCGGACATGGCTGTACCTAGGGCCACGGCGGCGGAGCCATATTGGCTAAGCGGATAGCGGGCCTGAACCGCATCGGCATGGCGTCCGTAAATCGCCCCTAGCTGGTCAGCATAGTTGGCCGCCGTGACCGCCCCACCCGCCGCGACCTGATAGGCCACATAGAGCCGCATCTCGTCGCGATTGCCGCCATTGATCATGGGCATGTGCAGGAAATCACCGCTTGTTAGCGCCTCGCGCCCCTGTTTGGGTTGGCTTTCCAGACCCACAGTCGGGGCAAAGGCCATCAACTCACTGCCCGCCACCTGATAGCCAGCCTCAGCCAAGGTCTTGGCCGACTTGCTGCGCAGGCAATCAAGCGCCTCAGCAAGATTGTCACACCCAACCAGGGCAGCCAGTTTTAGACCCGTGCCTTGGCTGTCGGTGACGGTGCGCAAGGGCACGGTACAGCCTGCGCTCTGGATAATGGCCTTGTGAAATAGGCCTGCGGACTGTTTTGGTGCAAACAGGTGCATACACACACTGCCAGCGCCCGCGGACTCGCCGGCCAAGGTGACATTGGCCGGATCGCCGCCAAAGGCTGCAATATTGCGCTGAACCCAGCGCAGGGCCTGCCTCTGATCTTCCAGCCCATAGGCCCCATTATGCGCCGCGCCAAAGGCGGGATGGGTCATAAAGCCCAGGGGCCCAAGCCGATAATTGACCGAGACCACCACCATCTGGCCACGCCTTACCAGATAATCCAGCGGATAGAGCGTGCCAGAGCCGCCAACAAACGCGCCGCCATGCAGCCAGACCATAACGGGCAGAGCCTTGCGCCCCTGCCCCGCAATCTTGGGGACAGCCACATTCAAGAACAGGCAGTCCTCGTTATCGCTCGCCTCGGTCAGGCCATAGCGCGCGACCTGGGGGCATGGACTGCCATAGGCCGTGGCCTTGCGCACCGCCGTCCAGGGCTGGACCGGGGCGGGCAGCTCGAACCGCAGATTTCCCACCGGGGCAGCGGCATAGGGCATGCCGCGATATTCGCGCACACCGTCATGGGCAAAACCCTGAACCGGCCCACTGGCGGTCATGACCAAGCTAGGATCAGCCGCGCTGGCCGCGCCCGCGAAACTCCAGACCAGAACAGCCAAGGCCAAGACATGTTTAATGTGTCGAACTAGACTCATGACCTAAAGCCTTTGAAAATTTTACGAAAATATTGGGCTTTTAACTGCGCGTGTTAATCCGCAAGGCATCCCAGCTATTGTCCGCCGTCCAGCCACCATCAACGGGCAGGCTTATACCATTAATGAAATTATTGTGCTCACTATCGGCCAAGAAGGCGATCGCAGAGGCTACGTCTTCTGGCCGGGCAAACCTGGCCATGGGCACGCGATTGACAATATCGCCGTCGGAATAGGCGCCAGAACCCTGATCGGCAATATCCATCTCGGTCTTGATCCAGCCAGGACAGACCGCATTGACGCGCACACCGCGCCCACCCCATTCGGCCGCCAAGGTGCGGGTCAGGCCAATCAGACCATGCTTTGAGGCATTATAGGCGCTGCGATGAATAACGCCGCCAAGGCCTGCAACCGAGGCGACATTGACAATGCTGCCCGTGCCACGCGCCAGCATCTGACGCCCAAGCGCCTGGCTGAGCAGGAAGGGGCCCTGAAGATTGATGTTCATCACCCTTTGCCATTGGGCCAGGCTGGTGTCCTCGGCGGGCGAGATCAGGCTGATACCGGCATTATTGACCAGCACATCGACCGCGCCATAGGTCTTGGCCACCAGCGCCGCCAATTCTTCGGCAAAAGCCTGAGATGAGACATCCCCGACCAGACCGCGCACGGTCAGGCCCTCGGCGGTCAGCTTGGCCAGCTGATCGTCCAGCGGCTGTAGGTCGGTCAATATGACCTCATAGCCCCGCCGCCCAAGCAGGGCCGCTGTTACCAGCCCCACGCCCTGCGCCGCACCCGTCACCACTGCCGTCTTCATATCGCCCAAGTCCTTATTCTAGCCCAAACAGACTGCGGCGCCGGAGAGGCCTCTCCAGCGCCGCAGGATCACATGACCAGACTGTATTAGTCGCGGCAGAAATTAGCCAGATCGCTGGCCGTGTCGCGGCTGATTTCTGGGCAACTAATCGCAAAGACCTCGATGCCATGCGTGGTGCCCATGACCTGACGACAGCGGGCACTGACGCCGCTTTGCATCAGCATGCGATAGAAGTTGATGCCCTCATCGCGCAGGGGGTCGCACTCATTGACGCTGATCACG
>CANGEH010000051.1 GCA_947452665.1 Caulobacteraceae bacterium | reverse complement strand
GTTTCTGCCGCACGCGGCGGATCGCGATCGGGACGCGGATGTTCGGCGTTCACCCGCTCAGGCCTTGGACCACGCTCGGGACGACGGCCGCGTTCGCGCGGCGGGGAGGGGGACTCAACCAGCGGAACCGGGGTCAGGAATTCTGCCTCCGGCGCCATTTCTAATGCGGTTGGCGCGGGCTCGGTCAGTTTGCGGCCCCGCATGCGTTGCGAGCGGCGTGCAGGCGGCGTGTCCTGCACCTGAGGAGCTATGGATTCGGCGGGTAGTGTTACCGCCTCGACCGGCGCAGCAATAATTGGGGTCATGGAGGCGACCTCATTGTGCAGGGGCGCGCCGCCGGGTCCACGCGAGTGATCGCGCTTGGGCTTGCGGTCTGAACCGCCACCCGAACGCTCACGCCCGCCACTGCGGCTTGAGGCCCGGCGCTCATCGCCGCCGGCCGCCAGGCTCCAGTCCAAATCCAGAATGGTCTCTTCTGGCTTTTGACCTATCAGCTTGAGCACCTTGTCCAGATTGCGCGTATCGGCCGGGGTGATCAGCATATAGGTCTCGCCCAGCCGCCCGGCTCGGCCGGTGCGACCAATACGGTGCACATAATCATCGGCATGGTGCGGCACGTCATAATTAAAGACATGGCTGACATCAGGAATGTCTAGGCCCCGCGCCGCCACATCCGAGGCGACTAGGAGCTTAAGCTCGCCCTTGCGGAAGGAGTCCAGGGTCTTCATACGCATGGTCTGGTCAAGATCGCCATGGATCGGGGCGGCATCAAAGCCGTGCACCTTCAGCGACTTGGCGACAATATCGACCTCGCTTTTGCGATTGCAAAACACAATGCCGTTCTTAACATCGGCGCGCTCGACCAGGGCCCGCAGCGCCATGCGCTTGGCCTTGTGATCGACCACGGGGATTGGCACCAGATGCTGGGTAATGGTGGTCGCGGTTGTGGCGGGGCGGCTAGCCTCAATGCGTTCTGGATCATTCAAGAACTGCTTGGTCAGGCGCGTAATCTCGGGCGGCATGGTCGCCGAAAAAAACAGGGTCTGCTTTTTGGGCGGCGTCATCTTAAAGATGCGCTCAATATCGGGGATAAAGCCCATATCTAGCATCCGGTCGGCCTCATCGACTACCATCATCATCACGCCGGTAAGCAAAAGCTTGCCGCGCTCGAAATGGTCCAAAAGGCGGCCGGGCGTGGCGATCAGGACATCAACGCCCCGGTCCAGCTTGCGCACCTGTTCTTCGAAGGAGACCCCGCCGATCAGAAGGGCCCAGGTCAGCTTGGTGCCCTTGGCGTATTTCTCAAACGACATGGCGACCTGGTCGGCCAGTTCGCGGGTCGGGGCGATGACAAGGGCGCGCGGCATCCGCGATTTGGAGCGACCCGCCGAAAGCCGTTCAATCAGGGGCAGGGTAAAGGCCGCCGTCTTGCCGGTACCGGTCTGGGCAATGCCCAAAACGTCACGGCCTTCGAGGGCTATGGGGATGGCTGCGGCCTGGATGGGGGTCGCTGTGGTATAACCCGTGTCAGCAATGGCTTGCAGGGTTGTGGGCGATAAGCCCAGTTGGGAAAATTCGGTCATGTCACGCTGTATGAAGCCAGAGCCGCCCGTGCTTGGGCGAACGGGCGGCGCGGATTCGCCGAGCCTGCTCTAAACTGGCACCTGTCATACGCACAACCGCGCGGAAGTCAATCAATCAGGCTGGGTCAGCGACCAGCGGCGGTGTTCATCGCCCTAATGGCCGCGTCAATAATCCAGCGGTCTTGGGCGTTTGGCGCGCGGCCTAGATAGGTCATATAGGCGCTTTGGGCCATGGCGGTATTGCCATCGCGCAGGGCAAGATCGCCGAGATTTCTCCAGGCCTGGCTTGGGGCATCGCCATAGAGGCTTGCAGACAGATAGGCGGCGCGCGCCTTTGCCAGATCGCCATCGCTGCGCCTTTGGCGCAGGGCCTCGCCGCGATAAAAGTTCAGCACGCCCAGGTCTTCCCCGAGGCTGGAAAGGCGATCAATCACCAGCAGGGTCTGGCCATAATCGCGCCGCCTTAGATCATCGGCCAGCCAGGCGCTCAGAAATGGCCGAATTTGGCGGCGATAGGCGCGGCGGCGCTCTTGAGCCTGCTCAGGCGTTGTTGGGACAGCGCCTTGGGCCGCCTTGGTCAGGGCCAGCATGCGGGCAGAATTGATCGGATGGGTGCTGAAAATGCTAGAGCCTACCGGCTCGTTGCGGCGCGATGGGAAGTCGGAGGCCTGGTTTTCATCGATCAGTTTGCGCCATACCCCAGCCGCCGCCCTTGGGTCAAAGCCAGCAAGGCTGGCGCGCTCTAGGCCGGCCTGATCAGCCTCGGTCTCATTGACCCGGGAATACTGCAAATAGGCGGCAATATTGCCCAGATACAACAGCTCCTTAATGGCCGAGGCGGTATGGACACTGTCATTGGCGGCCTGAACCGAACCGGCATTGGCCGCGACCGCCTGGCCTGTCCAATTGACCGCTAGGCTTAGGGCAAATTTGACATTACTGCGCAGCTTGGCGGCCCGCTGGGTCTCAATGGCGTGGTTTTCGGCATAATGGGTGATTTCATGGCCAAGCACAAAGCCAAGCTCGTCCTCGCTGTCTGCGCGCAATAAGAGGCCGGACCAGAGCTCAATATAGCCATTGGCCGCCGCCGAGGCGTTAAAGGCTGGCCTTTGCAGGACATAGACGCGCAATTCTTTGCAATATTCCGGTGCCAGTCGGCAGGTCAGGGATTGAACATAGCCAGTCAAGGCCGGGTCCTTGATCCGGTCGGGCGAGGCCTTGGCCACCTGCTCGGCGCCATCCATGATGGTCCATAGGCTCGCCTCATCTGTGCGGCTGGCCGGCATTTGGCCAGGCACGCGCAGTGTATGCGGCCCCGCTGCGGCATGGGCACCATGGCCGAGGCTAAGGCCAGCCAGCATGGCCACAACCCCAAGGCTTAAGTGATTTTTGATCTTGAAGCTCATAGGGGCGCAACCTTGATCAGGGCTGCGGCCAACCGATCTGCGCCCTCGGGGTGACGGATGTCGGCGTCAAATCCAGCTAGGGCGGTGGTGAACCAGACCACCTTGCCGGTATGCAGGTCAACCAAGGAGGCAAAGACGGTTTGATGCCCGGGCGGCAGGGCCTGACCCATGGCGGCCATAGCGACCATGGCCAGCTTTCGCGCATCGCTGGAATAGGTGCCGCGGCAGGTGATGAACAGGGCAAGGTCGGCATCATAGGTCGCGCCGAGCACCTGGGCGCCTTCGCCCAGGCTCCAGTCAAACCGCCCCTGCTTGGTCGCCAGCCGCGTTAGACCGTATTCCTGATCAAGAATGGAGCTGCCCACAGCCTGGTTGAGCTTCAAGACCTGAATCGCCTGAGCCGAAACCACCCGGTTGGGATCGAACAGGCGCGGGCTTAGGTCCCGGTCCGAAATCGCCCGCGACAGGGCTGCTGCGATATTGTCGGCGCCTTCACGGCTCCAATCGCCCTTGGCTTCCCGATTGCCCGCCACAGTGAGCATAGTTAGCCTGACGCTCGGGCGGACCACCAAGACGCGGGTACCCGCCACGGGCCTTACCAAATCGAGCTTATTGACCCGTGTATTGGCGGTCGTGCAGGCGGACAAGATAAGCATAGTTAAAGCTACGGCTAAACTTTTTGACACGTTCAGCTCCCATTTCCGGCGCTGAAAGGCGTATCAGTTACTAGGTCGCTTTCGGGATGACGGATGTCACGCCCAGATCCGAATAATGGGATTGTGAGCCAAGGGACCTGGTCATGCCCGGGCATGACCTTCACATAGCCGAGTGGCCTGACCGACCTGTTTATGGTTGAGGTCGACAACAATATAAACATAGAGGCAATAATTGCTAAATTATTTAACACAACCAAGCTCCACTTCGGATACTATTTCAGTATCAGAAGCCCGGTCGACGATGATCGGGCGGAGGTGGTTTTTATAGTTCTTATATTTACATCATTTTACTTTATACGGATAAATATACGTAAAAATTGTACTAAGGACTGGTAAATTTAATCTGTCCGTAATCATGTTTTCGGGCGGATTGACGCAATGATGTTTTCCACTTCAGCCATTTGTGCGGCATAAAAGTGCTCGCTTGGGGCTAGGAAAATCAGCACATAGGCCTTGCCATCGACTTCACTGATCAAGGCTGTGCCGGACATGTTCAGCCCTTCGGCGGTCTGGGCGGTCAGATCAAAGCGCAAGGCGCTGTGCGGACCGAACTTGCCAGGGCGAAGCCCTGTGGTTTCAACATTACGATAATCGAGCGCCGCAACACTATCGCTTACAAATTCCACCCGTTCACTGGCCGACATGGCCTTGCGATAGACTGGGGTGGGGCGCTCCTTGGCCGCTGGCTTGACCATGAAATCGCCCGGTACGAGACCGTCGGTCAGATAGAGGCGATTGAGCAGGGGGCCATCAAGTGAAAGCAGCCTGACCTTGGCAGGCCGTGCATTCATAATCAGGCTAACATCGTTCCACGGCTGGGCCAGGGTGACCTGATAGCTTTTGCCGACCGAATAGGGCCCAACCGGCGCCTCAGGAATGACCGCGCAGGCGGTCACGCAAAGGCCCATAAGGGTAGCGATCAGAGCGGATTTGAAGATGCGAAGGCTCAAGTGCTTGGTCCAGTTGCGGTTGTAGTCTGTGTATTTTGCAGTTTAATTCCGCAAAACGGTCAATTAGAGCGTACTTATAACTCGCCCGACGCCGTATGGCTCCGCGACCATGACCCGCTAGACATCCAGATCATCCACAGCAAACTCGGCATTATCCTGAATGAACCGGAAGCGCAGCTCGGGCTTGCGGCCCATCAAGGTCTCGACCAGGTCCTCAACCGCCTCTTCGGAGCGGGGCAGGGTGACGCGGGCCAGGGTGCGTTTTGATGGGTCCATGGTGGTTTCTTTAAGCTGGGCCGGCATCATTTCCCCCAGGCCCTTAAAGCGGCCAATTTCGGGCTTCTTGTTCTTGAACTGACCCGCCATGAGCTCATCCTTATGCGCGTCGTCGCGGGCATAGACGGTCTTGCCGCCATGGCTGATGCGATAGAGCGGCGGCAGGGCCAAGAACAGGCGGCCTGCCCGGATCAGACCGGGCATGGTGCGATAGAAGAAGGTGATCAAGAGGCTGGCAATATGGGCGCCATCGACATCGGCATCGGTCATGATGACAATGCGCTCATAGCGCAGGTCTTCTTCCTTGAACCGGTTGCCGCCCTGAACACCGAGCGCGAGCAAGAGGTCCGACAATTCCGTATTGCGCCCAGCCTTGTCATTGGTCGCGGAGGCCACATTCAAGATCTTACCGCGCAGGGGCAATATGGCCTGGGTCTTGCGATTGCGCGCCTGTTTGGCTGAGCCGCCAGCGCTGTCGCCCTCGACGATAAAAAGCTCGGTCCCGTCTGTGGCCTGGCCCGAACAATCGGCGAGCTTGCCGGGCAGGCGCAGCTTACGCGTTGCCGAGGCGCGGGCCACATCCTTGTCGCGCCGCCGCTTTAGCCGATCCTCGGCCCGCTCGATGATGAATTCCAGCAAGCGGTCCGCGCTCTTGGGCGCGGCTGTCAGCCAGTGATCGAACGGGTCACGCAAGACGGTCTCGACCAGTCTTTGCGCCTCAGACGAGGACAGCTTTTCCTTGGTCTGGCCTTGGAATTCGGGATTGCGGATAAAGACCGAGATCAGGGACCCGGCATTGCCGATCACATCTTCGGCGGTAATCAGACCGGCGCGCTTTTCGCCGGTCATTTCCCCGTAAGCCTTCAGGCCGCGCATCAGGACGGCGCGCAAGCCAGCCTCATGCGTGCCGCCCTCGGTCGTGGGCACGGTGTTACAATAGGACTGCATAAAGCTGTCACTGTCGCCAAACCCGATCGGCGACCAGGTAATGGCCCATTCCACCGCCCCGCCGTCAGAACCGCCCGCCGCCTTGCGCTCAATCCGGCCCGAAAAGGTCTCGGTCAGGGTTTCGATCCCGGCCACCCGTTCGGCCAAGAAATCCGCCAGACCATTGGGGAAGTGGAACACCGCCTCAGCCGGGGTCTGGTCGGTAATCCGCTCTGGCGCACAAGACCAGCGGATCTCAACGCCTCGGAACAGATAGGCCTTGGACCTGGCCATGCGGTAAAGCCGAGCAGGCTTAAACACCGCCCCGGCGCCAAATATGGTTTCGTCTGGCGAGAACCGCAGCGAAGAGCCGTGCTTGCGCGAAGGGTTGCCCCGCTCCAGAGCGGTTAAGGGCTTGCCGCGCGAATAAGATTGGCGATGTTCAAACCCGTCGCGCCAGACCGTAACGTCCAGCCGTTCGGATAGGGCATTGACCACGGAAATGCCGACCCCGTGCAGACCGCCGGAGGTCTCATAGCTCTTGCCCGAAAACTTGCCGCCCGAATGCAGTACGGTCATGATCACTTCGAGGGCCGACTTGTCGGTGTATTTGGGGTGGGCATCGACCGGAATGCCGCGGCCATCATCGCGCACGACCAGGGCCCCGTCGGCTTCTAGCCTAACCTCAATAAACTTGGCGTGACCGGCCACGGCCTCGTCCATGGCATTATCAAGCACTTCGGCGAACAGATGGTGCAGGGCGCGCTCGTCCGTGCCGCCAATATACATGCCCGGCCGCTTGCGCACCGGCTCTAGCCCCTCAAGAACCTCAATATCCTTGGCCGAATAGCCGGTGGCGGCGGCGACCGCGCTGGACCGGCTTTGCTCTGCGCTTGGGGCAGTGGAGGGCCCAGATTCTGCCGCAGCCGCGACAGCGACTATGGGCGTGGAGGCGACCTGGGGCGCAGAGCTAGGCTCTGGCGCGTCATCGAACAGGGATCTTTGCGGCGGGGTCTCGGGCATGGGATCATTCTGACGCGATTCGACGCGGCCTCGTATGCCCTCCGGAAATTCAGGGGGCATGACCGCCTAGCATGGACAAAAGCTCTAGCGATAGGCGGGCGGATAATCCTTATCGGCGTCGGGTCTATAGCGTTTGGCCAGTTCCAGGCTGCGCGAGGTCATGGGCTGGTCTTGGCCCTGAATAATCACGGCTGTGGCATAGCTTGTGACTTCAAGCGGATCGCCAGACCAGATCACCAGATCCGCATCCTTGCCCGGCTCCAGGCTGCCGATCTTGTCAGCCAGCCCCCAGATCTTGGCCGGATTGATCGTGACTGAGGCCAGGGCCACGCTATAGGGCAGGCCATAGGACACAGCGGTTCCGGCATTGAACCGGCCCTGACGCAGATTGGTGTAGTCGCGGCTGCCCATGATCGCGACCACAACGCCTGCGGCATTCAAACGCCCTGCATTTTCCATACGAGCGCCAAGGGTTTCGAAACTGCCGGGCAGGTCGGCCTGGGCATCGACCAGGACCGGCACGCCGGCCTTGGCAATAGCGTCCGCAACCCGCCAGCCCTCTTCGGCCCCATCAAGAATGAGTTTGAGCTTTTGCTCTTGGGCAAGCTTCAGCACCTGCAAAATGTCTGATGCCTTGTGCACCCTTACCAAGAGCGGCACGCGCCCCTCGGCAACGGGGACAAGCGCCTCCATATCCTCGCGGCTATAGGGATAGGGGCGGCTAGCGCCCGCATCAAAGCCCTTGCGGTTCTTGGCATAGTGGCGCGCATCGTCCAGGGCTGATTTTAGCAAGACAAAGGCTGCGCCGCGTGAGCCGCCGGCATAGTCTGCCCCAGCCTCGCCCAGATCCAGAGCCATGCCGATCTTGGCCTTAAACACAGGCGAACGGCTGCCCGATGCGAGGCTAGCGGCCGCGATCTGTCCGGCAAACAGGCTGGCCTTGCCATCTTGGGCACTGCCGGAGAAATCATCGCTGCCATCATCCTTGTGCGCTTCCTCGCCGCCGCGACCAAGCACGGGGGTAATCACGGCGCGGGTAACCCCACCAAGCCTTGCCAGCGGAATCAGGGCGGAATCGGCATTAACGCCGTATTGGACATCAAAGGCCGCCCCCATGCGATCGCCCGCACCGTCGTCGCGGGTTTCTTCGACCTGATCGACCTCGGACACGCCTAGGTTTGAGCTCGGCAGGATCAGGCCTGGTGTCACAATCTGGCCAGCGGCATCAATCACCCGCGTGCCGTTTGGCACGGCTAGGTTTGCGCCAAGCCCGGTAATCTTGCCGTCCTTGATCAGGACCGTGCCCAAGGCAATCTCTCCGGCCGGGCCTTGGCTAAGAATATGCGCATTGATGATCGCGAGGCTCTGGGCCAGGGCAGGGGCTGCGATCAGGGATAGGGCCGATGCGGCGGCTAAAAGGATGCGGCGGTTCATGGGTGGACTTCCTCGCCGGGTTGGCCAAGTTCGAAATCAGATTGGGCTTGGAAGCGCGGGTCGTTGCGGTCATAGACCTTGGCGCCATCGATAAACACCTGATTGGCCGTGGAATAGACGCTAAAGGGGTCGCCGCTCCACAGCACCAGATCCGCATTCTTGCCTATTCCCAGTGAGCCGGTCCGGTTGCCTATCCCCATGGCCTTGGCCGGATTGGCGGTGATCCAGCTAATCGCCTCGGCGCGTGTAATGCCCAGGCCCAGACGATTGCCAGCCGCCATGGCAATGGCCGCTTCCTGATTGAGGTGCTGGGCCATGATTGGATCGTCCGAATGGATGACCACGCAGGCGCCCTTGCGCTGGCCAATCGCCGCGTTCTCGGCAATCCCATCATAGGATTCCAACTTAAAGCCTGCCCAATCGGCCCAGGTGGCATAGCAAATGTCTTCGCGGGCCAGCAAATCGGCAATCTTATAGGCCTCGGAAGAATGGTGGAACATGCTGATCCTGAAGCCAAATTCCTTGGAAATATCGATCATGGTCGCCATTTCATCGGCGCGATAACAATGGTTCTGGACCAGGATTTCACCGGCCAGCACGCCCGACAAGGTGTCATTGGTCAGGTCGCGCTCGGGCGGGTCAGCCTCTTCGCCCTTGGCGATCTTGGCCCGGTAGTCTTCCCATTTGCGCTTATAGCTAGCCGCGGCGATCCAAGCGCTGCGATAGCCCGCAACATTACCCATCCGGGTCGAGGGCGCGCGGCCCTTATGGCCATAGACCCGCTTTGGGTTTTCACCGCAGGCCATTTTCAAGCCATAGGGCGCATCGGGAAACTTCATGCCCTGGGTGGTGATTGACGGCACATTCTTCAAGGTCACGGACCGGCCGCCAAACAGATTGGCAGAGCCGGGCAGGATTTGCATCGTGGTTACACCGCCAGCGCGGGCGCGGTTAAAGCCGGGGTCCTGTGGCCAGACCGAGTGCTCGGCCCAGACATTGGCCGTATTGGGATCGGTCGCCTCATTGCCATCAGAGTGCGCCTGGACGCCCGGAGAGGCATAGACCCCCAGATGCGAATGGGAATCGATAATGCCCGGGGTCAGCCATAGGCCCTTGGCATTAATGATCTTAGCGCCCTTTGGCGCAGCCACGGCCTTGCCAAGCGCGACAATCTTGCCGTCATCCATGACAAGGGTGCCGCTTTCGATCTCTTCACCGGTCGCGGTGAGGATATGGGCACCGACTATGGCCGTTAGCTGCGAGGGCAGGGGCTTATAGGTGCTGGCAAACGGGGCGGGCTCGGTCTTGGCATCGACGCCGCCATCGCTGCCTAGAGGCAAGGCCTTGGCAGAAGGTTCGGACGATGCGGTGGTGCTGGCGGTCGCGCAGGCGGACAAGAGGCCGGCCGTGGCTAGTCCGGCCAGAAGCGCCGTTAGGCGTAGGGTCTTGAGCATGAAAAGCCTCGAAAAGATCAGGCCCTATCTGCCAGACATTTTTGACAAATATCAATCCCTATGCGGTTGAATTTGCCAAGATGGCCGCCCACGAAAAAAGGGCCGGGGTTTGACGCCCGGCCCTTCGTCTTGTCTGATTGGAAAATCAGATTAACACTTGTAATACATGTCGAATTCGACGGGGTGCGGGTGCAGTTGCAAGCGCATCACTTCTTCCATCTTCAGCTCGATATAGCTGTCGATGAAGTCGTCATCCATCACGCCGCCAGCCTTCAAGAAGCCGCGGTCCTTATCGAGCGATTCCAGCGCTTCACGCAGGCTGCCGCAAACCTCTGGGATCTTCTTCTGCTCGCGGGGGGGCAGGTCATAGAGGTTCTTATCGGCGGGGCCGCCTGGATCGATCTTATTGGCAATCCCGTCCATGCCGGCCATCAAGAGGGCGGTAAAGGTCAGATAGGGGTTGCCCATGGGGTCGGGGAAGCGCGCCTCGATGCGCTTGCCCTTGGGGCTGTCGACGTGCGGAATGCGGATTGAGGCCGAACGGTTACGGGCCGAATAGGCCAATTTCACCGGGGCTTCATAGCCGGGGACCAGACGCTTATAGGAGTTGGTGGTCGAGTTGGAGAAGGCGTTAATCGCCTTGGCGTGCTTGATAATGCCGCCGATATACCACAGGCACAGGTCCGACAGACCGGCATATTTATCACCGGCAAACAGGGGCTTGCCATTGCCCCAGATCGACTGGTGCACGTGCATGCCGCTGCCATTATCGGCAAACATCGGCTTGGCCATGAAGGTTGCGGTCTTGCCATAGGCTGCGGCCACATTGTGGATCACATACTTATACATCTGCAGCCGGTCAGCCATGACGATCATGGTGTCGAACTTCAGACCGAGCTCGTGCTGGGCAGGGGCCACTTCGTGGTGATGCTTTTCAGGCTTCATGCCCAACTCGCCCATGACGGCTAGCATTTCACCGCGCAGGTCTTGCGCCGAGTCCACGGGATTGACGGGGAAATAGCCG
>CANGEH010000050.1 GCA_947452665.1 Caulobacteraceae bacterium | reverse complement strand
GCCCGACCTGGCCGCGCAATCTGGGCCTGGTCTTTAGCCAATATGACGAGTTTTCCAAGATTATGTGGCATGTCGACCGGGCCAAGGACGTGACCAGCAGCGAAAAGCTGCGCGGCGTTTTTGGCACAGAGCAGATGATTGTTCCGGGCCAGATCTATGGCCAGATCGCCAATGGCACGGCTAGGCGGCTGTCCACGCCCGCCACCACCCATCCCGGCGACCATATTAGCGCTGAGGCGATTGGCTATAGTCTCGACTGGTTTGCCAAGACCCTGACCGGCGGCACACCCTTGCCCGCCCATAACCAGATCTGGATCTGGAAAGAGGTCGGAACCGGGCTCGGCCTGGTCGGGTTTGTGCTGTTGCTGCTGGGTGTTTTTGACGTCTTGCTGCGTCTGCCGGTGTTTGCAGGCCTAAACCGGACCGCCATTGCCGCCCACCCTGTCCGCGACACGGTCTGGTGGCGGCGGTTCTGGCTGATGGCCCTGACGCCAATTGTTACCTATTTCCCAGCCTTTATCCTCGTGACCTTGTTTTTGAAGCCGTCAAGCCTGTTGCCGCAAACCATTAGCAACCAGGTCCTGGCCTGGGCCTTGATTAATACCGCCATCACACTGGGCCTTGGCCTGTTTGACCGCCGCAGGGCGGGGGAATTTGACAATCGCTGGGGCCTTAGCGCCCTAATTTCACTGCTGACGGTCGCGATTGGTTATGCCGTGGTTGCCGCCACGGCCCATGTTTTCACCACCGACCTGCGGTTCTGGGTAGTGGCGCTCAAACCCTTTAGTGCCGCGCAATGGCGCATTGCCCCGGTCTATCTGGTCGGTCTGACGGTGTTCTTCCTGGTCGCCCTAAAGGCCCTGCACGCGCAATTGGCCATTCGCGGCGACGCACCGATCAATCGCTATGTCGCGGCCATTGGCGCCATGGCGCTTGGCTTTGCGATCCTGCTGGGCCTTGATTATGGGGTGTTCTTTGCGACAGGCACATTGCCGACCCGCTTTGATCCCTTGAGCACCGTGGTGGCCATGCAGTTCCTGCCCTTGATGGCCATTGTCGCCATAATCAGCGTCTTTAGCTGGCGACGCACCAATTCCTATGTGCCAGGGGCCCTAATCTGCGCCCTTTTCGTCACCTGGTATCTGGTGGCGGGCACGGCCACACAGATGGTCTAGCGAAGTGCGCAATGCCAGGCGCGCCTTGCTGGTTTAGATGCCTTAGCGAACTCGACTCAGACACCCCGTCCGTTTAGGACATGTCCTTAACCTAATCCTAGGCCACGCCTGTGGCCTGCCCGGCAAACACGAAGGTAGACCATGGCCCTAGGTTTTAATCGGTTGCGTCGCGCAGCCTTGATCGCAGTCGCAGCCCTTGTCGCGGGCCAGGCCAGTCCCAGTCTTGCGGCGGCACCTCAGGTCAAGACCGAGAGCGGCCTTGTGGTCGGCAAGAGCGAAGACGGCGCCATGGTGTTTCGCGGCGTGCCCTTTGCCCAGCCGCCGATTGGGCCCCTGCGCTGGCAACCCGCCCAGCCGGTAAAGCCCTGGACGGGCACCTTGAAAGCGACCGAATTTGGGCCCGGCTGTCTGCAAAAGACCAAGATGACGGCGGCGGACAAGGCCTCGTCCGGCAGTGCGCCAAAATCGGTTTCCGAAGACTGCCTGACCTTAAACATCTGGGCCCCAGCCAAGGCCGACCATCCCCTGCCCGTTATGGTCTGGCTGCATGGCGGCAGCCATGTGGTGGGCGCAGGCTCGCTGCCCTATTATGATGGTTCAAGCTTTGCCCGCGACGGCGTGATCTTGGTCAGCATTAATTATCGCCTGGGCCTGTTTGGCTATTTCGCCCACCCCGCCTTGACCAGGGCCGCCAGCAGTGAGGCGCCCCTCGGCGGTTACGGCACGACAGACCAGCTCGAGGCCCTGCGCTGGGTTCAGCACAATATTGCCGCTTTTGGCGGTGACCCGGCCAATGTCACCCTGTTTGGCGAATCCGCTGGCGGCATGAGCACCCTGGCCATCTTGTCCAGCCCGTCAGCCAAGGGCCTATTTGCCAAGGCCATAGTGCAGTCAGGCCTTGGCTGGGCCGCGCCGCGCACGCTTGAAAAGGCCCAATCCGAAGGCGTGGCGGCCGCCAAGCTCTTGGGCCTAGACGGCGAGAATGCCACGATTGAGCAATTGCGCGCCGTGTCGGGTGATGCCCTGATTGCGGCGGCCGATAGCTTCAAGCCGGGCCTCATCGTCGATGGCCGCCTATTGCCGCAAAACCCGACCCTGGCCTTTGACAAGGGCGAGACCCTGGCCGTGCCGCTCATGATTGGGACCAATTCCAACGAGGGCTCGCTGATCGTCAATAATGATCCAGCCAATGTCTTGAGCAAGGCCACACCGGACTTGCTGAGCGCGAGCAAGACCTATTATGGCCAAGACGCCGCCAAGGATGCCAGCCTGGCCAGCCGCCTGTGGCGCGATGCGACCTTTGCCGCCCCGGCGCGCTGGGTGGCCCGCAAGGCCTCGGCCAAGAGCCCAGCCTGGCTTTATCATTTCGATTATGTGCCCGAGCGCATGCGCAAGGGCTCGGCTGGGACCAATCACGGCTATGAGATCCCGTTTGTGTTTGATAGCTGGCGCGCCATTGGTCCGCTCAGCCTCTTGCTGACCAGCACAGATCGCGCCCAATCGGCAACCGTCCATGGCTGTTGGGTGGCCTTTGCCAAGACCAGTGTGCCGGCCTGCGAAGGCGCACCCGCCTGGCCCGCCTATACACCTGAGCAAGATCAATTGATGGATTTTGCCCCGATCAATAGCGTCAAGTCTGGCTTCAATAAGCCCATGCTCGATGCGATTGAAACCAGCCTCACAGCAAGCGGACATGTGCCGGCCGGACGGTAAGCCTATTGCGGCACGATCAGGACCAGCTTGCCAATATGACTTTTGGCGACAAAATCTTTCTGCGCCTGGACCATGTCTGACAAGACATAGGTCCGGGCGATGAGGGGCTTAACTTCACCGCGCTCAATATAGCTTATCAGGTTTTGGAACACGCCCTCGTCCTGGGCTGTGCAGCCAAAAAGGGTCAGGTCTTTTAGATAAAGCTTACGCAGATCGAGGCTGACCATCGGCCCGCCGATCGCTCCCGATACGGCATAGCGGCCACGCGGCCTCAAGGCCTCGATCAGGTCTGGCCAGGCCGCGCCGCCGACCGCGTCAATCACCACATCTAGACTATTGGCATCTATTTGATCCAAGAGCGGCTGGTCGCGCGATAACAGGCGGTCGGCACCGAGGGCCGCGCACTGATCCATTTTTTGCAGTGAGACTAGGGCCAAGACCTCTGCGCCGCGCCGTTTGGCCAGTTGCACCGCCGCCGAGCCCAGCCCGCCCGTGGCCCCGGTGATCAAGACCCGCTCGTCCGCCTTGACGCCGCTTCGGGTCAGAAGGTTTTCAGCCGTGCCATAGGAACAGGGAAAGGACGCCAATTCGGCATCCGAAAGGTCGCTATCAATGGCAAAGGCATCCAAGGCCGGCACTGCCACATATTGGGCAAAGCCGCCATTGCGCTCTGAGCCGAGCCACTGGTCGAGACCGTTTTGGCGCAAGGAGACCAGACAGGACTGGACCAGCACCCGCTGACCCAAGCGTTTGGGCGCGACCCTGGGCCCGACCGCTACGATTTTGCCGCAAACATCGGCGCCCTGAATGCGTGGAAACGCCAAGGCCTCGCCGGTCCAGCTGCCATCCTCAACCACCGCATCTGTGCGGTCTGATGCGGTGTCGGAATACCAGCCAATCCTTGTATTGATGTCGGTATTATTGATCCCCGCTGCCGCGACCTTGATCAGGACCTCGCCGGGCCCAGCCTCGGGAACAAGGAAATCCGCTCGGTATTGCAGCTTTTCATAGCCGCCATGGCCGGTCAGCAGCATGGCCATCATGGTTTTGGGCAGATCTGGAAAACTGGACATGGCCGCATGTTCTGGATTTAAAGGCGCCAATCAAGGGCAAATCCCGGGCAAACCAGGCGGTAAGGTGCCGATTTTTCCAAAAAAATTTTGCAATGCCGGGAAAATATTCAATTGTGGCGAGGCGCGAACCATCCCTAATCGCCCAATCAAAATTCCCTTAAACCTCCGACGAACGGCTGCAAAATCATGACGAAAATTGGCTTTATTGGTCTGGGTAATGTTGGCGGCAAGCTGGCAGGCAGCCTTATTCGCAACGGTCACGACGTGACGGTCCGCGATCTGGATGACAGCCTGGTCCAGGCCTTTGTCGCCCGCGGTGCCAAGGCAGCGTCCTCGCCCCGCGCCATGGCCGAAGCCGTCGATATCATCATTACCTGCCTGCCCTCCCCCGCCGCCAGCGCCGCCGTGGCCGAGGGTGAAGATGGCTTTATCGCCGTCATGCGTCCTGGCCAGGTGTGGATGGAGATGAGCACCACCGACCATAATGAGGTCCTGCGCCTGTCCAAGCTGGTTGAGGCCAAGGGCGCCATGATTATGGACTGC
The DNA here is from genome assembly GCA_947452665.1 of Caulobacteraceae bacterium. GTDB lineage: Bacteria > Pseudomonadota > Alphaproteobacteria > Caulobacterales > Caulobacteraceae > CAISGS01. The sequence continues at coordinate 6,344 of CANGEH010000050.1, read as the reverse complement.
CCCGTCTCGGGCGGCTGTCACCGCGCCGATACCGGCAATATCGCCATTTTCGCAGCCGGCAAGCGCGAAGCCTTTGACAAGGTTTTCCCGGTGCTGACGACCATGGGCCGCCGCATCCTGCATACAGGCGATCTGGGCACGGCCTCGACCCTGAAGGTGGTGACCAATTATCTGTGCACCGTGCACCTAGCCGCCCTGGCCGAGGCCCTGACGGTTTGTAAGGTCGGCGGCATGGACATGAATACGGCCTATGAGGCGATCCGCATCTCGTCGGGCAATTCCTTCGTCCATGAAACCGAATCCCAGGTGATCTTGAACGGCAGCCGCGACATTAATTTCACCATGGATCTGGTGATCAAGGATGTCGGCCTGTTCGATCAGTGGGCCCAAGACCTAGAGGTGCCCTTGGAAATCTCGCCGCTTGTCTTGAACATTTTCAAGGACGGCCAGGCCAAATACGGCCCGCGCGAGCATTCGCCAAACATCATCCGCCGCATTGAAGAGCCTTGCGGCGTCAAGGTTCTGGGTCAAGGCTTCCCCGCCGATATGGTGGATGATGAGCCTGAAGAGCCCGGCTATGAAGTGATCGCCAAGCGCTAGACCCCACGCTCAAGCCCCACCCTCGTTTTCGCTAGGACGACCCATGGCCACGCCTGACACATTCGACCTTGCTGCCTGGACCGCCCGGGCAGCGGCTCTAAAGATCGAAACTGGCCTATTCATTGATGGGGACTATCGGGCGGGGGTGCTGGGCCAAGGCTTTGAGGCCCTAAACCCAGCCAATGGGTCGGTCGTGGCCAATATGGCGTGCGGGACGGCGCAAGACATTGATCTGGCCGTAGCCAGCGCCAAGGCCGCCTGGGATGACGGCCGCTGGCGGCACATGGCCCCGCGCGCGCGGATGGCGATCTTTCGGCGCTTTGCCGATCTGGTCGAGGAACACGCCGCAGACCTGGCCCTGCTGGAATGCCTGTCCATGGGCAAGCCGATTACCGATGCCCTGACCATTGACCTGCCCGAGGTCGTGGTGACCCTGCGCTATTTTGGCGAATGTATCGATAAGGTGGCTGGGTCGGTGACCACCTCGCCGCATGAGGCGGTGCAGATCATTTCGCGCGAGCCCTTGGGTGTGGTCGGGGCAATCTCGTCCTGGAACTATCCGCTGCTGATGGCGACCTGGAAGGTGGCCCCGGCCCTGGCGGCGGGCAATTGCGTCGTCTTGAAACCGGCCCAGCAAGCGCCCTTGAGCTGCCTGAAACTGGCAGAACTGTTCGTTGCCGCAGGCGGCCCGGACGGCGTGTTCAATGTCGTTAATGGCCGCGGACAGGATGCCGGCAAGGCCCTGGCCCTGCATCAGGATGTGGCCAAGATCAGCTTTACCGGCTCGACCGCCGTCGGCAAGCAGCTGATGATCTATGCCGGCGAGTCAAACCTCAAGCGCGTCTCGCTCGAGACCGGCGGCAAGAGCCCGCAAATCTTTATGCGCGATCTGGCCGATCTGGACACAGCTGTCGACCGCGCGATTGGCGGGATTTATGACAATGCCGGTCAGGTCTGTAATGCCGGATCGCGCCTGCTGGTGCATGCCGATATTCACGACGCCTTTGTCGAACGCTTTAGCCAGCGCACGGGCCAACTCTATAGCGCCGGTGATCCGCTCGACCCCTCAACCTCGCTTGGCCCCATGGTCTCACGCGCCCAGCAGCGCGATGTGCTCGGCTGGATCGCCAAGGGCAAGGCCGAGGGCGCGCATCTGGCCTTTGGTGGCGATGCGGTGGCAGAGCGGCCAGACGGGGCCTATGTCGCCCCGACCCTGTTTACCGGCGTCACCCCCGGTATGGAGATTGCCCGCGAAGAGATTTTTGGCCCGGTGGCCGTGGTCCTGCCGTTCAAGACCGAGGCGGAGGCAATCGCGCTGGCCAATGACTCCATTTATGGCCTAGCCGCCAGTGTCTGGACCAGCGACTTGAATTGCGCGCACCGCATGATCAAGGCGCTGGAATCGGGCGTGGTCTGGGTCAATTGCTTTGGCGATGGCGACATGACCCAGCCGTTTGGCGGCTATAAGCAGTCGGGCAATACGCGCGACAAGTCGATGGAATGCTTGGCTGGCTACATGCAGTCCAAGGCCGCTTGGCTGTCCTTGGCCTAGGGTCTTAGCGAACTTGCGCTGCGCTCTGGATCATCCAGTCCATAAAGGTGCGGATGCGCAGGTTTTCCTTCAGCTCCTTGCGGCAGATCAGGCCCCATTCGCCGGGGCAGACCGCCGTATGGGCCAAGGGCCGAACCAGACGGCCCGAGGCCAGGTCCTGATCAACAAACGGCCCATTGACCAGGGCGATGGCCTCGTTGTTCAGCGCCATTTCCAGCGCCACCGCCAGGGTATCCACAACCAGATAGCTTGAGTCTGGATCAAACTTGGCACCCGCCGAGTCAAACCAGGTCTGCCAGTTGCGCACCTCGGTATTGATGGCAATCAAGGGCTTGGTCAAAAGGTCGGCGGCGGTGGGATTGGGGCCCATGCTGGCGGCCATTTGCGGGCTACAGACCGGAAACAGGGCATAATCAAACAAGGGCACCCAGTGATACTTATTGCTCGGCGGGGTCTCGCAATAGACCAGCCCGACATCGGCATGGACATCGTCAAACTCCCAATCCACAGCGCAGGTGCTGAGCACCAGCTTGACCTGGGGATTGTCCTGCAAAAATTGCGGCACGCGCCTGGCCATCCAGCGGATCGAGGCGGTGACATAGGTCTGGACCCTTAGGGGCTTGTCCAGGGCGTGGCGGTGCGCGGCCTCAACCCCTTCAAGCAGGGATTCAAAGGCTGCCCGCACATAGGGATAGAGCACCCGTCCCTCTTCGGTCGAAACAATCCGCCGACCATCCTGGGCAAACAGGGTGACGCCAAGCGCCTCTTCGATCAGTTGCACCTGATGGCTGACCGCGGGGTGGGTCAGACAAAGCTCGTCGGCCGCCTCGCGAATGCTTTGATGCCGGGTCGCCGCCTCAAACCCCTTGAGCGATTTGAGCGGGGGCAATTTGCGAAGATCGATCTTGTTTTGCACAATCAGGTCTCGTCGCTGCCTCGTCTAGTCAAAGCTTAACAGCAGTCTCGGCTATCGGTAAATAATTTTTACGGGTTCGGCTCGCATGGGTCGCGCCGCCTTGGCATTGAAACTGCCGAGCCATTGTAGTAATGTGACTACAACGCTTTGCCATGGACCAGGGGCATGACCATCACCACCCTTTCAAGCCGGGCCTTTAATCAGGACGCCAGCGGTGCCAAGCGGGCTGCCCAGCTTGGCCCAGTCTTTATTACCGACCGTGGCCGCCCGGCCCACGTCTTGTTGAGCATTGCGGACTATCAGCGCCTGATTGGCGTGCAGCCGAAAATTGCCGACCTGTTGGCCATGCCCACCGGTGCGGACCTAGAATTTGATCCGCCCAAGGCTAGGATTGAAAGCCGCGCGGCCGATCTGGCCTGATGTATTTGCTCGACACCAATGTGGTCTCAGAATTGCGCAAGGCCGCCTCCGGCAAGGCCGATGCCAATCTGGTCGCCTGGGCGCAGACGACAGAAACCAGCCAGCTCTATATCTCGGCCATTACGGTCTTGGAGCTGGAACTGGGCGTCTTGCAGATCGAAAGGCGGGACGGGCCGCAAGGGAAGATGCTGCGGCAATGGCTAGACGGCCAGGTCCTGCCCGCGTTTGCAGAGCGGATCTTGCCTGTGACGGCGGATATTGCCAAGGCGTGCGCGCGCCTGCATGTGCCCGACCCAAGGTCAGAGCGCGACGCCCTGATCGCGGCGACGGCCCTTACCCAAAATCTGATCGTGGTCACGCGCAATCTGGCCGATTTTGCCAAGACCGGAACGCGCGTCCTAAACCCTTGGGCGGGATAGACCCCGCCCATCGTTTAACCCCTCTTAAGCCTTCATATCCACAACGAGGCGGCCTTGCACCTGACCCTTGAGGATATCGTCCCCAGCCTTGGGCAGGTCGGCCATGGTGATCGGGGTGATCATTTTTTCCAGCAGGTCCATGGGCAGGTCTTTTGCAATTCGTTCCCAGGCGCGCAGGCGGTTGGCATAGGGCTGCATGACCGATTCAATACCCAAAAGGTTCACACCGCGCAAAAGGAAGGGCAGCACTGTGGTCGGTAGCTCTGCGCCGCCCGCCAGACCAACCGAGGCGACCGACGATCCGTACTTCATCTGGCCCAGCACCCGCGCCAGCATATGACCGCCAACCACATCAATACAGCCAGCCCAGGTCTCGGACTCTAGCGGGGCCTTGGAAAGGGTCGATAGCTCTTCACGGCTAATAATGCGGCTAGCGCCCAGGCTGGTCAGATAATCAGCCGCCTCGGCCCGGCCGGTGACGCAGACCACCTGATAGCCCAGATGGGCTAGAATGGCGGTGGCGACTGAGCCAACCCCGCCCGCTGCGCCCGTAACCAGGACCTCGCCCTTATCCGGCGTCAGGCCGTGATCTTCCAGGGCCATGACGCTCAAGATCGAGGTAAAGCCTGCCGTGCCAATCGCCATGGCATTGCGCGCGCTGAGGCCCGCAGGGAGTGGCACGAGCCAATCGGCATTGAGCCGCGTCTTGGTGGCATAGCCGCCCCAATGAGTCTCGCCCACCCGCCAGCCGGTCAGGACAACCGCGTCACCGACCTTGTAGCGGTCATCGCTGGATTGGCTCACCGTGCCGGCAAAATCAATGCCCGGAACGTGCGGATAATTGCGCACCAGACGGCCCTGACCGCCCATGCACAGGCCGTCCTTGTAATTGACGGTGGAATACTCGACCTCGACCGTGACATTGCCCTGCGGCAGGGCAGAATCGTCTAGGGTTTCAATGCCAGACCGGATCGCGCCGTCGTCGGATTTGTGAACCACCAATGCCTTGAATGTCATGGGACTGCCTTATTGATTTGGAGCGGCACTTGCCGGGGAACAGATTGAATTCAAAGTCACATTAGCGGCCTGATCAGACAAGACCAGCCGCCTAGGCCTGATGTGCATCTTCCAGCACCATGGCCGCGCCCTTTTCCGCCACCATGACGGTCGGGGCATTGGTATTGCCAGAGGTGACGGTCGGAAAGATTGAAGCATCAATCACCCGCAGGTTCTTGACCCCGTGCACCTTGAGCCGCGCATCGACCACAGACTTAGCCGGATCAAGACCCATCATACAGGTGCCGACCGGGTGATAGACCGTATCGGCGCGCTTGCGAAAATCGTCCAGCAGGTCCTCATCGGTTTTCAGATGGCTGCCGGGCACCAGTTCTTCGGTGATAATATCTGATAGGGGCGCGCTGGCGGCTATGGTGCGCAAGAGCCGATTGCCGATCACAGCGTCGCTGACATCTTTGTCGGTCGACAGATAATTGGGCTTGATCGAGGGATAGATGGACGGGTCTGGCGAGGTGATGGCCAGATGCCCGCGGCTGGTCGGACGGCAAGCATTAAACGACAGCAAAAACGCCGAAAATGGATCGGGATTAAGCAGTTCACGCTTGGCCAGCGAGGTCTTGGTATAGCTGACCGGGCTGAAATAGAGCTGCAGGTCTGGACGGGTCTTATCGGGGCTAGAGCGTACAAAACCGCCGCCCTGATTGACGCTCATGGACAAGGGCCCGCCGCGATTGAGTAGATAGTGCAAGCCCGCCTTGACCTTGCCATGCCAGGGCCCGAGCTCGTCATTCAAGGTTGGGACGCTGCACTTATAGAAATAGGACACGGCCAGATGGTCTTGCAAATTTTGACCGACAGCCGGGGCATCATGCACGACCTGTATGCCAAGGCCCTGTAACAGGGCGCCGTCGCCAATGCCAGAGACCTGTAAGAGTTGCGGCGAATTGATCGAGCCGCCGCATAGGATGACTTCGCGATTAGCGCGCACCGTGTGCAGCTTGCCGCCCTGCCGATATTCGAGACCGACCGCCGTCTTGCCTTCAAACAGGATGCGCGTCACCTGGGCCTTGGCGCGCAAGGTCAGATTCTTGCGGCGCAGGGCCGGACGAAGAAAGGCATTGGCGCTGGAGGCCCGAAAGCCCTTATCCGTATTGATCTGATAGATGCCGACGCCCTCGCCCGACGGGCCATTGAAGTCGGGCGTATAGGCATAGCCCAGCCCCTTGGCCGTCTCGATAAAGGTCTGGCAGATCGGGTGGGCGCGTTTGGAAATGTCGGTGACATGGATCGGGCCACCCTTGCCATGATGGCTGGTTTCGCCGCCATCATGATCCTCGGACTTGCGGAAATAGGGCAGGACATCGTCCCAGCCCCAGCCGCTATTGCCCATGGCCTTCCAGTCTTCGAAGTCTTCGGGACG
>CANGEH010000049.1 GCA_947452665.1 Caulobacteraceae bacterium | reverse complement strand
GGCAGCGGCAGAGACAGCCAAGAGGCTGCGACGGCTAAAAGCATTCATCTTGATGATCTTCCCCAAGGCGCGGCCTGGTGCCGCCTATCGCCTAGTTTTGACCGGGCGAGGGGCGGCTTTCAAGCCTTGGATTGAGGAAACTTGCCGCCTTGGTTGTTTACAGGCGAAGGGCTCAAGGCCTGCGCGTTCCGGCGCCGACCTTGAGCCCCCGTTTATCGGATAGGATCACACTTGAAATCTTCTGGCCTTGGCTAGCAAGGCTAGAAACCGACTAGTTGACGACCTGATAATTGCCATAGACGTCTGGGCAGACCCGGACAAAGCGGCTCTGAACCCGGCCATCGGGCAGATAGATTGGGCTTTCGGCCAGGGTGCAGCCATCGTTTGCGGCGCGCTGATCGCCCCTACGGTCATGGCCATAATCCTCGTCGCGGTCCCAGATGCGGCCTTGGTCATAACCGTGGCCGCGATGCTTGGGATAATAGGTGCGCGATTCATAAATGGTCACCGAGCGGTCCGGGCCATTGCCATAGCCCGACCCATAGCTGCGCACGGGCGCCGGACGATTGGGCGAATCGCAGGCGGCTGAACTATTGCCAGCCGCCGCACCGACGCCAGCGCCTAACAACCCGCCAAGGACCGCGCCCTCGGTCTTGTTCCGCTTGCCAGCAATCGCTGCCCCGGTCGCTGCACCCAAAACCGCGCCTAACAGACCGCCGCCCGTCGTCCGACTGACGGTCGAGCGCTGGCAGGGATCGTAGTAATAGCCGTTAGCGTCATGAGTTCCGCGCAGTGCAGCCGAAGCTGCGGCCTCGGCTTGGGTGGCGGTAAGCGCGGTCTGGGCGAGGCTGGGCGCAGCCATGCCCGATACGGTCATGGCCACAAGGCTTGCAATCAGGCCGGTCTTGGTCAGCAGGGGCAAGGTCATATTCAGGTCTCCCGATCATGCAGCGGTCATCCGCCAGTCTTGTCATCCTAGTGGGGCCTAGCTGAACAGGTCTTGAGCGCGCCGTTCATCTTCGTTCATAAAACAAACCGCGCGAAATCTCAGTCAGGCCTTGGCGACAACCTCGCCTTGCCCGGCAATTGCGGCATCAAAAAGGAGCGTCGCGGTCTCAAACTTGTCCCGGCACCCCGGGTTACAAAACCCCACGGTCTGGCCGCGATAGACGGTCAAGGCGTCCGGGGAAATCGGCTCACCCGACCATGGGCAGGTCGAGTTGACGGCGTCTAGAATATCGAGGCTAGGGCGGGGCATGGGCGTGAGGCTCCGGGGTGGGGAACTCTATTTTAGACGCCCGGCAACATGGTGGTAAAGGGCTCGGGCTTGGGCCTCCATAAGCAAGGTGCGACCAGGTCGCGTGAGCGGGTTCCAAATTGTGGCCCAGGTCTTCAATCCCACCACCCCTCGCGTCAGGGGCCTAAATAGGGCATAGGCATGGCTAACACCGATCCCTGCCGGGCCGAGGCCCAGATTGACGAAGACGCCGTGACCCGATCGCCCATGTCCCATCGCAAGGCTCCCCGCTCCAAGGGAGTGGCCGTGCGGCCGCGCGCGCCGGAGGGCGAGGCGGCGGTCTTGCAGATTGATCATGTCGGGGCCCAGGGCGACGGCATTGTGCTTGAGCCGCGGGTCTATGTGCCCTTTGGCTTGCCGGGCGAGACGGTCAGCGTGATGCGCCACGGCGATCATGCCGAGATTGTCGAGGTCCAGACCCCCAGTCCCGACCGCAACACCGCGCCCTGCCAGCACTTTGGCGATTGCGGCGGCTGTTCGATGCAGCATTGGCGAGATGAACCCTATCTGGCCTGGAAGACCGGTCTGGTGCGCAATCTTTTGGCGCGTGAGGGGCTGGAGCCGGAGTTTTTAAGTCCCTATGCGGCCAAGCCGGGATCACGTCGGCGGCTTGCCCTGCATGCACGCAAGGGTGTGGGCGGGGCTGAGCTTGGCTTTAAGGCGCGGCGCAGTTGGCGGTTGGTGGCGATTAAGGACTGTTTGGTCGCGGATCCTCGGCTGGTTGCGGCCTTACCCGCCCTGCGCAAGCTGGCCTTGCCGTTTTTGGAGCATCCCAAGTCTGCACCAACCTTGCATGTCACCCTGACCCGCACCGGTCTGGATGTCGATGTCAGCGGGGTTGAGGCCAAGAGCGGCGGCCTGTCCATGGATGCCCGGATTGCGGCGGCCCAGGCGGCGGGCGAGGCGGATATGGCGCGCGTGACCATGGCCGGTGAGATTATCTATATGGCCCGCCAGCCGATGATTTCGTTTGGCCCAGCGACGGTTGCCCTTCCAGCCGCCTCCTTCCTCCAGGCCGATGCTGAGGCTGAGGCCTTTATGGCCAAGGAGGCGGTCGCGGCCCTGGCCGGATCCAAAGGCATTGCTGATCTGTTTTGCGGGGCCGGGGCCTTTACCTTCCGTCTGGCCCAGATTGCACCGGTCTATGCGGCAGACTCGTCGGCCCCCGCCATCAAGGCCCTGTCCTCGGCGCTGGCGTCTGCGCCGGGGCTAAAGCCGGTCGTGGCCGAGGCGCGCGACCTGGTGCGACGGCCTTATCTGGCCATGGAGATGAAAAAGATCGATTCGGTCGTGTTTGACCCGCCGCGCGCAGGCGCTGAGGTTCAGTGCGGCGAGATTGGGCGATCAGGGGCTTCGCGTGTGGTGGCAGTATCATGCAATCCGGTCAGTTTTGTCCGCGATGCGCGCATTCTGGTCGATGCGGGTTTTAAGCTAAAAACCGTGCGGCCAGTGGACCAGTTCCTATGGTCACCCCATATAGAATTGGTAGCCATTTTTGAGCGTTGATCCCCATGGTGCCAGCCCGGCCTAAACCTGCCTTTCGCGCCAGTATGCTGGCCCAGTCGGCGCGCTCTGCGGTCAAGGCCGTTTGGTGGACGGCGGCGGGCAGTGCTGCGCGGGTCATGATTGCGCCAAAGGCTGAGCCGGTTGCGACGGACCGGCCCAAACCGGCCCTGGCCAAGGTGCGCCGCGCCTATCTAGAGGCCTTTGCCAAGGATGCGCGCGACATTGCCGCTGGGCTTTATCCGGCCATGAATGACCGGGCAACCGAGCGCGGCCAGGCCATCGCCCAGACCGCTGATTTTTTGCAAGATGCCCGCCAGGTCGAGGCGCGCCGTCGCCGGGGCGGCGGCACAGAGGCGCGCGATCTAGCCAGCTCGCCCGCCTATCCGACCTATTATAAGCAAAACTTCCATTTCCAGAGCGGCGGCTGGTTCACGCCCGATAGTGCTCGGCGCTATGACGCCCAGGTCGAGGCGCTGTTTTCAGGCGCGGCCGGGGCCATGCGTCGGCGGGTCCTGTCGGTCTTGATGCAAGGCCTTAAGGGGCAGGATCAGCGGGGCCTAAAGGTTGTAGACCTAGCCTGCGGCACGGGCGGGTTTTTGCGCGATCTTATGGCTGCCTTGCCGCGCGCACAGGTCAGCGGCCTTGATCTATCGCCGGCCTATGTGCAGCAGGCCAGGGTTGTTGCGGGCACGAGCGTGGTTCAGGCCAATATGGAAAGCCTGCCCTATGCCGATGGCAGTCTGGACGCCGTCACCTGCATCTATCTGTTCCACGAATTGCCGCCGCGTCTTAGGCCCCTGATCGCGCGCGAAATGGCGCGGGTGCTGAAACCTGGCGGCATGCTGGCCTTTGGCGACTCTATCCAGCCAAGGGATGCCCCAGACCTAGCTAGGCTTCTGGACGTGTTCCCAGCTTTTTTCCACGAGCCCTATTACGTGTCCTACGCCCAGACCGACCTGGTCGCCCTGTTTGAGACGGCAGGGCTAGAGCACGTGCTTAGCGATCAGGCCTTCTTGACCAAGGCCCTGTTGTTTCGCAAATCCGCACAATCATGATCAGCGTTGTCATCCCGACCCTTAATGCCGCCAAGACCCTGCCCCTGACACTTGCCGCCCTAGCCCCCGCGGCCATGGATGGGTTGGTGAGGGAGCTGATCATTATCGATGGTGGCTCATCCGATGCCTCGCCCCAGCTAGCCGATGAGGCGGGCGCGCGGTTCGAACAGGCGGAAGCAGGACGGGGCGGGCAATTGCGCTATGGCTGTGATCTGGCCAAGGGGCCTTGGCTCCTGATCCTGCACGCCGATACGCGCCTGTCGGTGGACTGGGAGGCCGAGGCCATGAGGCATATGCGCCAAAATCCTGATCAGGCGGGGTATTTTCGGTTTCAACTGGACGATCCCCGGCTGATTGCGCGTGTGTGGGAGGCGGGGGTGGCGGCACGCTGCGCCCTCATGGGCCTGCCCTATGGCGATCAGGGTCTATTGATCCGCAAGGCGGTCTATGAGGCGGCGGGGGGCTATGAAGCGCTTGCCCTGATGGAGGATGTCGATCTGGTACGCCGACTGGGGCGTAAGCGTCTGGTGGGCCTGACCGCTCGGGCCCTGACCAATGCTGATCGCTTTCGGGCCAAGGGCTACTGGCACCGAAGCCTGCGCAATTGGGGCCTGTTGCTAAGGTTCCTGTTCGGGGCCGACCCCAAGACCCTGGCCAAGGCTTATGACTAGACCCACCTTGATCGTCTTTGCCCGTGCCCCTGCCATTGGCGTGGGCAAGACTCGGCTGGCGGCCGATATTGGCCGGGTCGAGGCCTGGCGGGTCTATCGCGCCCTAAGCCATAGAATTCTGACCCAGGTGCGCGACCCGCGCTGGAAAACGCTTGTGCGTCTGGCCGGACGCGGCGCGCCAAGCCACTGGCCAGCTGGGCTGGGTTTTGAGGACCAGGGGCGCGGGGGTCTGGGCCATAGGTTGCAAGCCGCCTTGCGCGCCCATGCATCGGGTCCGGTCATGATTATTGGCACGGATTGTCCAGACGCCACCGCCGGTCAGATCGCCAAGGCCTTAAAGGCCCTGCCGCGCCACGGGGCCGTGCTTGGCCCTGCCTGCGATGGCGGGTTTTGGCTGATCGCCTTGTCGGCACGGCGTAGTCGCACTGTGAGGCTCGATCGCGGTATTCGCTGGTCCAGCGCCCAGACCTTGACGGATACCGAGGCAGTCCTGGGCCATAGCTGCGACAGGATCGCGACCTTGGCTGATATTGATACGGGTGATGATCTTAAGGCGTGGCTGCGCCGCTAAAGCCTTGCTATTGCTATTGCTGTTGCTGTTGCTGCTGCTGCTGCTGCTGGTCATGCAGTAGGTTGCTGGTGGTCTGCCGCCTACGACCGGGCGGCGGAAAGGCCGGGCGTGCCAGCCTCAGATATTCTGGCTCATGCACAGCGCTCTGGGCTTGGCGCACCGAGACCCCGACCGCAAGCTGACTTTGGGTTTCGCCCTTGAATACGCCTCTTGAGGGGGGCACGTCGGTATAGTCTCGGCCAATCGCAACAATAATGTGCCGTTCACCGGCTAGGGCATCATTCGTAGGGTCGACCCCGATCCAGCCGATTGAGGGCAGATAGACCTCGACCCAGGCATGGCTGGCGTCTGGGTCCGAGCGGTCGCCGGTCTGGTCACGATCGGTCAGCAAATAGCCCGACACATAGCGCGCCGGAATGCCCCAGCCGCGGCATATGGCAATCATGATATGGGCAAAATCCTGGCAGACCCCGCGCCCAGCCTCGAGCGCCCGATCGATCGGACTTTCGGCATCCGTGACCCCAGCCTGATACTCAAATTGCTGATAAATTGTTTTGGATAAGCTCAAGACGGCCGACAGCGGATCGAACTTGCGCAAGGCCGCAAGATTATGGCGCTGGATAAAGGCCTCTAGGGCCTCGGTGCTGCGGCCAAATCCATGCGGCTTTAGAAAATCAAAGCACTCACCCTTGAGCGCATCGCTATTCAGTTGCGTCCATTCTTCCATGGATAGGGCCAATGGCAGCGCCGCCGGGGCCTTGGTCTCGACCGTTGAGCGCGCCTCAATGGTCAGGCGGTCATGCGGCCTTGGCACATCAAAATGGTGGACGGCATTTCCAAACGGGTCGGCATAGGAAAATAGCTGGGCTGAGGGATCAAGCGCCAAATCAAAACGGATCAGGCGTTGCAGGCTGCTACGCTTGGGCTGCATCCAAAGCTCCATCACGCTTTCGCGGATGGGCGTGGCATAGTGATATTCGGTGACATGGCGGATTTCCAAAAACATGATCGCTTAGCCCGGCAAATGGTGTTCGAGGGAATAGTCCACATAGGCCCCGTAAATGGCCTCATGGATGCGGGCGCAGTCTTGGTTGACGGTTGCCAAAAGGCTGCCGGCCCCCTGGCTGGCCATTTCTTCGAGATCAGCGAACCGTAGGCGAGCGCTTAAGCGGCCCGCCAAACGTTCAGGCGCGCTGGACCCCTGATCCAGCCCTGGACTGGCCAGGGCCTTAAGGTGCTCCTCGATCCTAGCCGTCGCAAACTGGATTGAGCGCGGGAACTCCTCACTGAACAGCAAAAACTCCTGGATCAGCTTGGGTTGGATATCGGCCGTATAGACACGCAAATAGGGCTCAAGCGCGCAGGCCATGCGCAAGAGGTTCATCTGGGCTAGGTGGTCATTAAGCGGCTCACCGCCCGCCGCCTCACCAAAACAGACATCCAAAAGCCGGACAATCAGCTGCGCCCGCTCCAGATAGATGCCGAGCATCAAGAACCGCCAGCCTTCACCATGGCTCATGGTGGTATCGACTGCGCCCTTAAACAGGAACAGGTCCGAGATGACCTCATGTAGAAAAGGCAGGGAAGCCTGGTCAAATTGTTTGGCGGCCTTGGGGCTGGTGATCCGCAGGAAAAGAAGGTTCAGCCGCTCCCAGGTCTCGCTTGTAATCTGGTCGCGGACCTGGCGGGCATTTTCGCGAGCGCGGGCGAGTGAGACAATCACTGAGCCAGGGTCGTCGCGGTCCAGCATCAGGGCGGCAGCGACATCAACTGCACTCTTGCCCTCCAGCGCGATCTGGGTCTCGCCGACGGCGCCTAGGACCGTGCGCGCGGCCAAGAGGGCATCGCCCGAGGTATCGAGGGAGGCGGTGAGCATAACATCGCTTAGACGGCTGACATGTTCGGCCCGTTCAATATAACGCCCCATCCAATAGAGGCTGTCGGCAACGCGGGCGAGCATCATGCTGGGCTCTCCTGAGCCTGGGCCCGCGGATCGCTTAGCACCCAGGTGTCTTTCGAGCCGCCGCCCTGGCTGGAATTGACGACCAGCGAGCCACGCTTGAGCGCCACGCGGGTTAGGGCGCCTGGCGTGACGACAATCTTCTCGCCGCACAGGATAAATGGCCGCAGATCGACATGGCGGGGCTCAATCGCGCCATCGATCAGACAAGGCGCAGTGGAAAGCTGAATGGTCGGCTGGGCGATATAATTGGCGGGATCGGCCTTGAGCTGCTGCGCAAATTCCGCGCGTTCCTGCAGGCTGGCATGTGGTCCGACCAGCATGCCATAGCCGCCAGAGGCGCCAACGGCCTTGACCACCAGCTTATCGAGATTGCCAAGCACATGGTCCAGCTGATCGGGCTCGCGGCACAAATAGGTCTCGACATTGTTTAAGATCGCGTCTTGGCCGAGATAATAGCGGATAATGGCCGGGACATAGGCATAGACCGCCTTGTCATCGGCAACGCCTGTGCCGGGCGCATTGGCGATCACCACATTGCCGGCCCGGTAAGCATTGAACAGGCCTGCGACGCCGAGCGAGGAGTCCCGCCTAAAGGTCAAGGGGTCGATAAAGTCATCATCGACCCGGCGATAAATCACATCGACGCGCTTTAGGCCGGTGGTCGTGCGCATATAGACAAGATTGTCGTGCACCACGAGGTCGCGGCCCTCAACCAGGGGCGCGCCCATAAGCCGGGCCAGATAGGCATGCTCATAATAGGCCGAGTTATAGACGCCGGGGGTCAACACCACGACCTGGGGGTTGGAGCGCCAATCGGAGGCCAGACTCTTTAGGGTCGCCAGTAGCGTGTCGGGATAACGCTCGACAGAGCGCACGCCGCTGGAGCGATACGTGCCGGGAAAGGTGCGTTTGGCGGCGTCGCGATTGGCCAGCATATAGGACACGCCCGACGGCACGCGAAGATTGTCTTCCAGCACGACAAATTCGCCGACCTCATTGCGGATCAGGTCGCTGCCGCAGACATTGGCATAGGCCTTGTGCGGCACAAACAGGCCCTGCATTTCGCGGCGATAGGAGGGGGCACCCAGGACTAGGTCGCGTGGCACGACGCCGTCTTTGAGGATGGTCTGGTCGCCATAAATATCGGCCAAAAACAGGTTGAGGGCCTGCAGTCTTTGGGTCAGGCCCGCCTCGATCCGCGCCCATTCCGCTGCCGGAATAATGCGGGGAAACAGGTCCGTCGGAATGATCTGTTCTGTGGAGGCCCCAGCCCCATAGACGGTGAAGGTAATGCCTTGCAGCAAGAAGGACTGTTCTAGCGTTCTTTGCCGGTCTGCCAGTTCCCCAGCGCCCAAGGTCGAGATCCGTGATTGCAACGGGCCATAATGGTCGCGCACCCCATGGCCGCGATCATACATCTCGTCATAGGCCCGATCGATAGGGTAGGCGGCAGACAGGGGAAACAGGCTGTCCTGATCTTGGGTGTCACCCACTTTTATCATGTCCTTTTTCGCCCGCTAATCGGCAGTGGGCCTGTGCCTAGCCTAGGTCTTGATGATGGCTTTGCGGGTGAAATCGGAGAATACGAGCGGTTTTTATGGGTTTGCATAATTTTTAGGCACAGTTCGGTGGCCGGTCTTAAGTGGGACGGGGCCTTCTGTCGGCTTGGGAAAAATGACGGTTTTTTCCCCATTTTTTCGAATAATGACGCAAGTTATCGTCAGATCGCGGCATCACAAGCCTTGCATTGCGCGTGCGGGCAGGGTTTAGCTAGGGTTTAGCGGCTATTGTTGTGAATCATGTTTCTGACCGCCCAAGACCAGGCAGTGATGGATAGGCTGACGGACCTGGGTCCGGCCCTGATCACCCGTACCCGGCAATGGTCTGAGATCAATTCGGGCAGCCGTAACCTTTCCGGCCTCAATGCGCAGAAATCGGCCCTGATCGAGGCCGCCTCTGGGCTGCCTGCCGATGTGACCTGCCACGCACTCGCCCCCATGCGCGAAGTTGCCAATGACGGTCAGGTTCGGGACCTTGAAACCACCGAGGCCCTGTCGATCACGGTTAGGCCCGACGCGCCGGTCCAGGTCATCCTGACGGGCCATTATGACACAGTGTTTGGCGCGGATAGCCGGTTTCAGTCGGTGGCGATCCGCGCTGATGGCGCACTGAACGGTCCCGGCATGGCCGATATGAAGGGCGGGCTTTGCATTATGCTTGCCGCGCTTGAGGCGTTTGAGGCCCATCCCTTGGCCAGTCGCGTCGGCTACCGGGTCCTGATGTCGCCGGACGAGGAGGTGGGGAGCCTGTCCTCGGCCCCGCTCTTGGCGGCGTTTGGCCGTCTGGGGCATATCGGCATGACTTATGAGCCAGCCTTGAGCGATGGCACCTTGGCCGGCGCGCGCAAGGGCTCCGGTAATTTTCATGTCGTGGTGCGTGGCCGCGCCGCCCATGCGGGGCGCGATTTTAGCTTGGGGCGCAATGCGATTACCGCAGCCGCGCGCCTGGCCGATCAGCTTGATCGGCTCAATGGTCAGCGCGAGGGCGTTACCTTGAACGTCTCGCGCATTGATGGCGGCGGGCCTTTAAACATGGTGCCCGATACCGCCATTGTCCGGTTTAATATCCGCTTTCCAGACCAGAGCGCCGCCGATTGGGCTCTATCTGCGGTGCAAACGGCGATCCGTGCGCGCGGCGGGGACGGTCTTGACCTGCATCTGCATGGCGGCGTTACCCGTCCTGCCAAGCCCATGAACGCGGCCCAGACGCAATTGTTTGAGGCCGTGCGTCAGGTCGGTGCCATGCTTGGCCAAGAGATTGGCTGGAAGCCGTCGGGCGGGGTGTGTGAGGGCAATAACCTGTTTGCCTCGGGCCTGCCCAATATTGATACGCTGGGGGTGCGCGGCGGCGATATTCACAGCGAAGATGAATATGCCTGGCCAGACAGTTTTGCCGAACGCGCGCAATTGTCGGCGGCGATCCTAATGAAGCTGGCGGATGGCGGCATAGACGGCCCAGCCATCCGCGCGGCTATGGAGCTTTAAGTCTATGTTGGTTGTGCGCCCTGCCGGGCCTAAAGATTTTGATGCCTTGATGGAACTCGCCATCCTGTCGGGCCGTGGTTTTACCAGCCTGCCGGAAGACGAGGCGACCCTGCGCGGGCGGCTTGAAACCTCACAGGCCAGTTTTGACGGCTCGATTGCGCCGTTAGAGGCCTGGTACACGCTCATGCTCGAAGACTCGGCTCTCGGCCAGGTCGATGGCGTGGCCGGGGTCAAGGCCGGGGTTGGTCTGAAACGGCCGCATTTTTCATTCCGGGTCGTGACCCTAGCCCAATCCTCCCCGACCTTGAATATGCGCTTTGACCATAGCGCGCTGGTCTTGGTGAATGAGTGTTCGGGCTGGTCAGAGGTCGGCTCGCTATTTTTGCGGCCAGAGCGGCGCAAGGGTGGGGCGGGGCGTCTGCTGGCCCAGTCGCGCTATATGTTGATCGGGCTTGACCCGCAGCGGTTTGCCGAAATGGTGCTGGCCGAATTGCGCGGCTGGTTCGAGGCGGATGGTGCGTGCCCGTTTTGGGACAATGTCTCCTCCAAATTCTTTCGCCTGCCGTTTGACGAGGCCGATCTCATGAGCGCCTCGACCGATGGTCAGTTCATTCTCGATCTTGCGCCGCGCCATCCGATCTATGTGTCCTTGCTGCCCAAATCGGCGCGCGATGCGATTGGTATGGTCCACCGCGAGGGTGAGGCGGCGCGGGCCATGTTGGAGACCGAAGGTTTTCGCTATCAGGGCCTGATCGATATTTTTGATGGTGGTCCGTCTGTGGCTTG
>CANGEH010000048.1 GCA_947452665.1 Caulobacteraceae bacterium | reverse complement strand
CCCGATCATCGGCGCGCGCGAAAACGTCATCATTTTCGACACCACCATGCGCGACGGGGAACAGTCCCCCGGCGCGTCCATGAGCCTGGACGAAAAGCTGGAACTGGCCAAGATCCTCGAAGACATGGGTGTCGATGTCATTGAGGCCGGCTTTCCCATCGCCTCCAATGGTGATTTCGAGGCCGTGCGCGAGATCGCCAAGATCGTCAAGAACAGCACGATTGCTGGGCTTTGCCGCGCCCATCCCATGGATATTGACCGCTGCGCCGAGGCCCTAAAGCCTGCTGCCCGCGGCCGCATCCATGTCGTGATCGCCACTAGCGACCTGCATATGAAGCACAAGCTGCAGATGGAGCCCGAACAGGTGCTGGAAGCCATTACCCGCACCGTTACCCATGCGCGCAATCTGCGCGACGATATTGAATGGTCAGCCGAAGACGCGACCCGCAGCGATCGCCAATTCCTGCGCCGTGCCGTAGAGGCCGCGATCAAGGCTGGCGCAACGACGATCAATCTGCCCGATACGGTCGGCTATACCTACCCGTCCGAATATGCCGACCTGTTCAGCTGGATGACCCAAAACGTTGAGGGTGCAGACCGGGTAATCTTCTCGACCCACTGCCATAATGATCTGGGCCTGGCCGTGGCCAATAGCTTGGCCGGTGTTCAGGGCGGTGCGCGCCAGGTCGAATGCGCGATCAATGGCCTCGGTGAGCGGGCCGGCAATGCGGCTCTGGAAGAAATCGTCATGGCCTTGAAGGTGCGTGCCGATCGCCTGCCCTATCAGACCGGCATTGATACCACCCACATCACCCGCGCCAGCCGCTATGTCTCGGCCATTACAGGGTTTGCGGTCCAGTATAATAAGGCGATTGTCGGCAAGAATGCCTTTGCGCATGAAAGCGGCATTCACCAGGACGGCATGCTGAAGAACCGCGAAACCTATGAGATCATGACGCCGGAATCGGTCGGCCAAGCACCGTCTAGCCTGGTCATGGGCAAGCATTCCGGCAGCCATGCCTTTAAGGCCAAGCTGAAGGATCTGGGCTATGAACTGGGCCAAAACGCGCTGAAAGAAGCCTTTGTCCGGTTTAAGGACCTGGCTGACCGCAAAAAGCATGTCTATGACGACGATATCATCGCCCTGGTCGATGACGCCTTGGCACGCGGTGGTGAGCGGATCCGGGTCACGCATCTGCGCGTCGTCGCCGGCACCGAAGGCCAGTCGGCTGACCTGACCCTCGAGATTGAAGGCGTAGAACAGAGCGCTACGGCGACCGGCGATGGTCCGGTCGATGCGGTCTTTAACGCCATTCACATGATTGTGCCCCACGAGGCGGCCTTGCGGCTGTTTCAGGTTCATGCGGTCACGGAAGGCACAGACGCCCAGGCCCAGGTCTCGGTGCGGCTGGAAGACGATGGCCGCATAGCGACGGGTCAGGCGGCGGATACAGATACCTTGACCGCCTCAGCCAAGGCCTATGTCAATGCCCTGAATAACCTCCTGGCCCGCAAACAAAAATCAGCGCCCGAGCCACTGAGCGCGGTCGGAAGCTAGCCCAAAAGCGGTCTCCCTGTTCTTAGGACAGGGGGACCGGTCTGTCTTGAAAACTGGAAAATTGATCGGGTTCCCGCATGATCTGGATTCCCTTGACCCTTGGCGCGACCGCCTTGCAGGTGTCGCGCAATGCCCTGCAGCGCAGTCTGCTCGGCGTGGCGGGCCCTTGGGGCGCAACGCTGGTGCGCTTCTTGTTTGGCCTGCCTTTTACCCTGGTGTTTATCGCCGTTGCAAATCTGGTCTGGCCTACGGCCCATGGCCAGTTTGGGGCCTATTTTCTGATGGCCTGTGCGATCGGAGCCCTGGCCCAGATTGCCGCTACTGCTGCCTTGCTGGTCTCGATGCAGCGGTCCAGCTTTGCCATTGGCACAGCCTTTCAGCAAAGCTCCTTGCCCTTCACCGCCCTGGTCGGCTTTTTCGTCTTTCACGACCATATGAGCGCTGTGGCTTGGAGCGGGGTCCTGATTGCCACGGCGGGCCTGATGCATCTGTCCTGGCCAAGGGGGCTTGAGGGGATTCGCGACTGGAGCCCGGCCTTGCTTGGCCTGACCTCGGGCGCGTGTTTTGCGGTCTCGGCCAATGCGTTTCGCCAAGGCGGTCTTGCCTTTGATCCGCACCATGCCGTGGTCTCAGCCCTGGTGACGGTCGCCATGGTTCAGGCCATCCAGACAAGCGTGATGATGATCGGGCTTGGCTTGTTTGATCGGGGTGCTTTGCGCGGCGCATTAGGCGCTTGGCGCTCATCCCTAGGAGCTGGATTTTTTGGGGCAGGGGCCTCGGCTTTATGGTTTATTGCCCTGACCTTGAGCCCGGCTGGGCCGGTCCGGGCGGTGGGTGTGGTCGAGATGCCGCTGGCGGCCATTGCCGGACGACGTCTGTTTAAGGAGCGCTTGAGTCTTGCCCAAATTCTTGCCAGTGCCGTTACGGCAGCAGGTGTTGTCCTAGCCGCGATTGGTTAATCCACGGCCGCTAGACCCATTGCGCTGACCGGGTTAGCCAAGGCCGTTGAAAAGCCTTGAATTGAACGCTTTTGCAGGGCAAACCGAAAGCCTAGACCTTCACCCATCCTCCTCGATCCAAGGCACGTCATGTTCTCGTCTCTGTTCGGCATGGTCTCTAACGATATTGCCATTGATCTCGGCACCGCCAACACGCTCATCTATATGCGCGGCAAGGGAATTGTCCTGAACGAGCCGTCCGTCGTTGCCCTGCGCACGGTCGGTGGTCGCAAGGTGGTGCATGCGGTCGGCATTGAGGCCAAGCAGATGCTGGGGCGTACGCCTGGTCATATGGAGGCGATCCGCCCCATGCGCGACGGCGTGATTGCCGATTTCGAAGTCGCCGAGGAAATGATCAAGCATTTCATCCGCAAGGTTCATAATCGTAAAAGCTTTGTGAACCCCAAGGTCATTGTCTGCGTGCCATCGGGCGCAACCGCGGTTGAGCGCCGGGCGATCAATGATAGCTGCCTAAACGCTTCGGCGCGCCGGGTTGGCCTGATCGACGAGCCAATGGCGGCGGCGATCGGCGCGGGCTTGCCGATTCATGAGCCCACAGGCTCCATGGTGGTCGATATTGGCGGCGGCACGACCGAGGTGGCGGTCCTGTCCTTGTCCGGCATTGTCTATTCGCGCTCGGTGCGGGTCGGCGGCGACAAGATGGACGAGGCGATCATCTCCTATATGCGCCGTCACCATAATCTGCTGATCGGCGAAACCACGGCAGAGCGGATCAAGAAGGAGATTGGCACAGCGCGCGCACCGGTCGAGGGCGAGGGTCTGTCGATCGATATCAAGGGCCGCGACCTGATGCAGGGCGTGCCGCGCGAAGTGCGGATGAGCGAGCGCCAGGCAGCCGATGCCCTAGCCGAGCCTGTCAGCCAGATCGTCGAGGCTATTAAGGTTGCGCTTGAGGCGACGCCGCCTGAACTGGCGTCAGACATTTCCGATAAGGGCATTATGCTCACTGGCGGCGGCGCCCTGCTGCGCGGCCTTGATCTGGAAATTCGTGACCATACGGGTCTGCCGGTTATGGTTGCAGACGATCCTCTGTCTTGCGTCGCGCTCGGCTGCGGCAAGGTCCTAGAGCACCCGCGCTGGATGAAGGGCATTCTTGAATCGTCAATGTCCTGATCCTAGGTCAGGCGGGGGAGACGGCGCATGTCCTTGCGGGAGGGGCCATTACAGGACCTAAAGGTCCCGCTGACCCTAGCGGCGGCGCTGGCGGCCGTGGTCGCCGTGGTCGCGGCGATCGCACTCTTGATCAGCACGCGGCGCGAACCGATCCAAGATCAGGTCTATGGCGCTGGGCGAGTTGTTGCGGACCGCGTCATGGGCCCAACCTTGGGCGTATTATCGACCCCCGGCCAATGGCTGGCAGCGGGCAATAGCGCGGTCGGTAAATACCTTTTTGCCGTACAGGAAAATCAGCGGTTAAAGGCCGAGGTCGCTGAGCTGAAACAATGGCGCAATGCCGCGATCGCGCTCGAAGACATTAATTCGCGTTATCGCGACCTGTTGGGCCTCAAGATCGATCCGCCCATCCCCATGGTGACAGCCCGCGTGGTTCTGGATTCGCGCGGGCCGTTTGCCAATACGCGCCTGGCCAATGCCGGCAAGGAAAAGGGCGTTGTGATCGGCAATCCCGTCATGAGCGAGACCGGCCTGGTTGGCCGTGTGGTCGGGGTCGGCGATGGCATTAGCCGTATTCTTTTGCTGACCGATGCGACCAGCCGCACACCAGTCTTGATCGATCGAACCAATGCGCGGGCGATCTTGACGGGGGATGGCGGCCGAAATCCGACCCTGGACTATCTTCGCGGTGCCGGAGCCGTCCAAAATGGCGACCGGGTCCTGACCTCGGGCGATGGCGGCGTGATCCCGCGGGGCCTGCCGGTGGGTACCGCCGTCAAGGGGCTGGATGGGCGTTGGCGCATTCGATTGGCCGCCGATGAGGGCGGAATTGATTTTGTCCGCATTCTTCAGTTCAAGGGTTTTGCCGATCTGGCCCATCAGGCGGCCCTCGCCCAGGCCAGGATGCCGCCCCTGACGGACCTAAACCCTGCGGTCGCTGCGCCCGTGGCGGCGCCAATCGTGCCAAAACCAGGCGCCGCAGCCCGGCCGGTACAGCCCCAATGAGCTTTCAGGCGGCAAGGCCTCTGGATGCCTGGAACTGGTTGATCTTGCCGGGTCTGGCTTGCCTGCTTGCGAGCCTTACCCTGGCCCTGCCCTATCGGCTGTTTGGGTTTTCCTGGCCAGAGCCGGTGTTTGTTCTGGTGCCCGGCTTTGTCTGGGCCGTGGTGCGGCCATCCATCTTGCCGCCGATTATTCTGTTTGGCCTTGGGCTCTGCCTAGACCTTTTATGGGGCAATGCGGCGGGGGTCTGGCCCTTGTCCATCCTGGTCGGCTATTTGGCTGTTCTCGCCACGCGCGGCATAGCGAGCGGCCAGGGCCGCGAAGCCAATTGGATCTGGTTTGGCTTGATGTGCGGCTTGGTCGAGCTTGTCGCCTATCTTGTGACGGCCATCTCGACCCATGTGGCCCCCAATCTGGTCGGGGCCGGTTGGCAGTGGTTGGTGACAACCGCGCTTTATCCGATTGCGCATCACCTGATCGAACGGTTCGAAGACACGGATGTTCGGTTTCGATGAGCGAGCCAAGCTTCTTTTTTTCCGAAGTCAATGAACGCCAAGGCGTCTTTAATCGCCGCGTCTTCCTGATGGGTGGTTTGGCGGGCGGCGGCATCTTGGCGCTGGGCGGCCGCTTGGCCCAGCTACAATTGCTGGAATTTGACCGCTACAAGGTCATGTCTACAGCCAACCAGTTCAATTTTCGTATCTCGCCGCCGCCAAGGGGGCTGATCCTGGACCGGTTTGGGGTGGTCCTGGCCGCCAATCGTCCCAATTTCCGCGTCCTGATGATGCGGGACGAGGTCAGTGATGTCGGGGCCACCTTGGAGTCCTTGAGCCAACTGATCCCAATTACGCCCGAGCGGCGACAACAGCTGGTTAAGGAACTGGCCCATACGCCAAGGCTTGTACCGATCGAGGTGGCCGAGGACCTGACCTGGGAGGAGTTTTCCAGGATTAATGTGCGGGCGCCCGAACTGCCGGGCATTACCGCCGATATGGCCGAGGCGCGGGTCTATCCGTATGGCGGCGCATTTGCGCATGTGATCGGCTATGTCGCCAAGGTCTCAGACCGCGACCTGTTGGCGGCGGGCAAGTCACCGGACCCGGTCCTGCACCATCCCGGCTTTCGCATTGGCAAGCAGGGCGTTGAAAAGGCGCTGGACCTTGCCTTGCGCGGTAAGGCCGGGGCGTCCAAGACCGAGGTCGATGCCCAAGGCCGCGTCATCCGCAAGGACCCAGCCGGCGATGTTCAGGCCGTGCCGGGCAAGACCGTGGTCTTGTCCCTTGATGCCGATGTCCAGAACCGGGCCTTGGAGGTCTTGGGTGCCGAGAGCGGGGCCTGTGTGGTCATGGATATCCGCACAGGCGATCTGATCTGCATGGCTTCGACGCCTAGCTTTGATGCCAATCGCTTTGTTAAGGGCCTGACGGGGCCTGAATATCGCGCCCTGGCCGATTATGAGCGCAGGCCCCTGCTCGACAAGGCCTTGTCAGGAACCTATCCGCCGGGCTCCACCTTCAAACCCATGACCGCTCTGGCGGCTTTGGAATCGGGCATGATTGATCCCGAAGAGCGGATCAATTGCACCGGCCAGATGTGGTTTGGGAACCGCTTCTTCCACTGCTGGAAGCGCGGCGGGCATGGTTCGCAGAATATGCACGATGCGATCAAGAATTCCTGCGACATCTATTTCTACCAGACCGCGGTCAAGATTGGGCCGGACCGGATTGCCGAGGTCGCCAAGGCCTTTGGTCTGGGCCAGACCTTTGATATTGGCATTTCAGGTCAAAAGCCTGGCCTTGTGCCCTCCACCCGCTGGAAGCGTGAGCGCTATAATCAGCCTTGGTATCCTGGCGAGTCCTTGAGCTTTGGTATTGGTCAGGGCGCCTTGTCGGCCAATGCCTTGCAATTGGCGGTGATGGCGGCACGGCTGGCGAATGGTAAAAAGGCGCTTAATCCAAGACTGATCAAGTCAATCGGTGGGGTCGAGACGCCTAGGGGTGATGCAGCCCCGAACCTGCCATTCCAGACCCGGCATTTGGACCTGGTGCGGGCGGGCATGGCGGCTGTGGCCAATGACGTCACTGGCACTGCCTACCGCGCCAGCCAGCTTGGCCTTGGGCCGGTCCTGATGGCGGGCAAGACCGGCACCGCCCAGGTGCGGGTGATCAGTGCCGCCGAGCGGGCTGGCGGCGTGCGCAGCAATGATTCCCTGCCCTGGCGGCTGAGGGACCACGCCCTGTTCATTGCTTTTGCGCCCTATGACGACCCCAAATATGCCATGTCGGTAATTGTCCAACATGGCGGCGGTGGCGCAGCCGTGGCCGCCCCCAAGGGCCGTGAAATCATGCGGGTTGCCCTTTTGAAAGACGCCGATGTTCGGGCACGGATCACCTCGCCCATGCCCTTGCCTGTGGTTGAGCCAATTGCGCCGGGCGCGGAACAAGAGGGCGAGGCCCCGTCCCCACCTAGTGACGTCATTCCACCGCCGCTGTCCTTGCAAGGGGTTGTTCGCCCATGACCGCCGGAGGCCTAACCCGTCCAGGCGAGCGCAATCGCCTTGTTGTCAAGTTTTCGGAAATTGACTGGACCTTGGCCCTATTGGTTTGCCTGATCGCGGGCATGGGCTCGATCATGCTCTATTCCATAGCAGGTCTGTCTTGGCAGCCTTGGGCCGCTAATCACCTGGTGCGGTTTGGCCTGTGCTTTGCCCTGATGGTGGTGCTGGCCATGGTGGATTTGAGGGTCTGGTTTGTCAGTGCCTATCCCGTCTATGCTATCGGCCTAATTCTACTGCTCGCCGTAGAGGTTATGGGGGATGTCTCGCTCGGCGCTCAGCGCTGGCTCAATCTTGGCTTTGTGCGGTTGCAGCCCTCGGAGATTATGAAGATCGGTCTGGTTCTGGCCTTGGCGCGGTTTTATCACGGCCTGCCTGCGGATGAGGCGCGGTTTTCCTGGCGGCTTTTTGTGCCGGTGGCCTTGATCGGGGTGCCGACCTTGCTGGTTGCGCACCAGCCGGATCTGGGCACAGCGGTCCTGCTCGCGGCCACGGGCCTGTCGGTCATGATGCTGGCCGGTCTTAGCCTGCGTGTGGTTGGCGCCTTGGCCCTGTCGGCCCTCGCCGCCATTCCGCCGGTGGTAATGTTTGTGCTGCACGACTATCAGCGCAACCGAATCCTGACCTTTTTGAATCCAGAGGCCGATCCCTCGGGTTCGGGCTATCACATCATGCAGTCCAAGATTGCTCTTGGCTCGGGCGGCCTACTGGGCAAGGGATTTGGGCTTGGGTCGCAAAGCCAACTGGACTTCTTGCCGGAAAAACACACTGACTTTATTTTTGCGACCCTGGCCGAGGAGTTTGGCTTTGTTGGCTGTGTATCGGTCTTGGCGCTGTATCTCGCCACCATCACCATTGCCCTGCGCATAGCCAGCATATCGCACAGCCATTTTGGCCGCCTTGGCGCGGCGGGTGTGACCGCGACCTTTGCGCTCTATGTCCTGATCAATGGCGCCATGGTCATGGGGCTGGCGCCGGTGGTGGGCGTGCCCATGCCCATGCTGTCCTTTGGTGGCACTGTCATGCTGACCGTCATGATCGGGTTTGGCCTCGTGCAGGCGGTCAGGGTTCACCGCTATTCGGAAATCACCAGCGGTCGCGGCACGCTCGTCTAGAGCAAGAAGGCGGCATCGGTGGCCCTTACCAAGGCATCGATCGTGCCCGGTTCGGTTGAGGCGTGGCCAGCATCCCAGATCAGGTCAAAATGGGCCTCCGGCCATTGGGTCTTAATGCCCCAGGCCGTTTCCAGCGGTGTCACAACATCATAGCGGCCCTGAACAATCCAGGCGGGTATGTGGCGGATATTGGCAATATTGTCCTGAATCCACTGATCGTGCTCAAAAAAGCAGCCATTGACGAAATAGTGACATTCGATCCGAGCAAAGGCGACGGCAAAGGCGGAATCATTAAACTTTTCAGGTCGGTCAACCGGGCCGCGGATGGACAGGGTGTCGCCTTCCCACTGGCTCCAGTCCGCTGCCGCCTGGGCCTGGACGGCCTTGTCCGGGCCAGTCAGGCGCTTATGAAAAGCCTGCATAAGATTGCCGCGTTCTTCAGGCGGTATATTGGCGACATAGCGTGCCCAGACATCTGGAAACAGCATGTTTGCCCCATCCTGATAGAACCAGTTCAACTCGCGCTTGCTGCCGGTAAAGATGCCGCGCAGGATCAGGCCCTCGACCCGGTCGGGATGGGCAATGGCATAGGCTAGGGCCAGGGTAGAGCCCCAGGACCCGCCAAACACGGTCCATTTTTCGAAGCCAGAAGCGATCCTTAGCCGCTCTATATCCTCAATCAGGGTCCAGGTCGTATTATGCTCTAGGCTAGCGGTCGGCGTTGAGCGACCGCACCCCCTTTGATCGAACAAGACCATGTGCCAGCGTGAGGGATCAAAATAGCGCCGCATGGTCGGATTGATCGCGCCGCCCGGGCCGCCGTGCAAGATCAGACAGGGCTTGCCATGGGGCCTGCCGCATTCCTCGAAATAGACCGCATGCCCATCCTTTTCCGGCAAATACCCGGTCTTGAAGGGTTGGGTCTCGATATAGAGGCCGCGGCGAGGTGTTTCAGGCGAGAAGGCGGGGGTCATGCTCTTGGTCCAAACCGCCGACCCAGCCAGTCGAGTAAGATTTCATTGACCTCATCGGGTCTTTCTTGCTGGGTCCAGTGCCCGGACCCAAGAACCAGGCTTTTTTCCAGGTCAGAGCAATATTTGCTCATATTGTCGGCCATAGAAGGCGGCAAGACGGCATCCTGCTCGGCCATGATCATCAGGCTTGGCAGGTCGATCCGGCCCGGCAGGTCGGCACTGTCGCGCCAGTTTTTGGTGAAATTGCGATACCAGTTGATGCCGCCGCGAAAGCCCGAGCGCTCAAACATCTGGACATAGACGGCCAATTCCTCTGGGCTCAGAAACTGGCGATCATCGGTATTTGGGTCGAAATGGGCCAGGGCCAGATAGCTGGGCAGGCTGGCTTCTTGCGGGCTTGGCGGCCCAGGTTTGCGCAGCGTAAAGCGGAAGGTCTTGTCGAGGTCCGCCTCAAAAATCGCCTCGGCGGCATCGGGCTTTTGGAAGAAGACCAGATACATGTCCTCGCCCAGTTTTTCGCGATAAAGCTCGACCGGGTCACGCGACAGGCGCGGAATATAGGGCGTATTGAGACCGATCACTCCGGCTGTGCGGTCGGGATGGCGCAGCGGCATCTGCCAGGCGATCAGGCCGCCCCAGTCATGGCCGCACCAGATGGCTTTTTCCGCGCCCAGATGGTCTAGAAGCCCGATCAGGTCATCGGTCAGGTGCTGCATATCAAAGTCTTCGATCGCGGCGGGAGAGTCGCTGAGGCCATAGCCGCGCTGATCGGGGGCTACGGCCCAACGCCCGGCCTCGCCCATGGCCTTGAGTTGATGACGCCAAGAAAACGCCAGTTCGGGCCAGCCATGGCAGAAGATCACGGGTATGCCTTGGCGTGGTCCAACTTCGTAATAGGCCAGACGCACGCCATTGGTCTGAAGGTATTGAACCGGCGGCATATGGGGCAGGGGCTTGGTCATAAGCTGATCTTAACCTTGCGCATCCCTCGTCGTCTAGTTGCGTCTATAGGCTTGCCAGGCCAAACTTGCCCAGCCGCCAAGCAGGCCCAAACCGCCTATTGGGGTAATCGCCCCCAGCCAATGGGGCGCGCCCAAGGCCATGGCATAGAGGGTGGCCGCAAACACCAGGCCGCCGCCGAGAAACAGACCCGCCACTCGATTAGGCCGTTTTAGACCAAGGCTGAGCACCGCCAAACTGGCCACGGCATGGATCAATTGATAGCTGGCACCGGTTCGGACCCAGTCGCGCGCCTGGGGGTCAGTTAGGCCATGAGCGCCAAAGGCACCGGCCGCAACCGCGACGAGACCGCTTAAGGCGGCCAGGACCAGAATGGATTTGTGTTGCTCTGACATACTTGCCCCATGGTCACCGTTGCATTGCGGCCAAAGCACCGTAACGTGCTTGCCACAGAAGGGAAACGACCCCGTCAGAGGGCCGGTCTCGGTTTAGGAAACTCTTGAAGAGGAATAGCGGTCATGACCCTAACGCGTGGCGATGATTACCCCATCCACCAGACGCCCGAGCCCATTGCCTATTCGGGTACGGACCGAAACTTCTATGACCGCTATTTCTTTAATGGCTATGCCGATCAGGGCGACCGCATGTT